>JAYUIP010000120.1:0-3431 GCA_043765945.1 Arcicella sp. | reverse complement strand
AATACAATTTTATCTGTCAAATTATTTTCTCTGATAAAACTCTGAGTTTCAGTTAAATACCCATCATCTGGTCCCGCTAAAACCAATAAACAATCATTTCGTTGTGAAGCAATTTGCTTGAAAGCTGGCAATAATAAATCTAAACCTTTCTTCAAATTTATTCTACTCATGAATAAAATTAATTGCTTGTCCTTTACAATGTTAAATTGATTTCGGAAAGTATTTTTTTCGGGTAAAACTGCAAAATCACTCAAATTCATTCCGTTGGGAATAATCTTTACATTCGGATGTTCAAAACCTAAAAATCGTTTCAAGTCAGCCTGTTCGTCTTTGTTATTAATCTGAATTAATTCTGTATTGCTAAGAATTTTTTTCTGAAAAAGTAATCCAAAAATATATTTTTTCCAATAGCCTTTACTTATGGTCCAGCGGTCTAATAATCCATGAGTCGTAATACATTTTGCGGTCTTAATTCCTGCCAAATAAGGTGCTACGCCCGCAAAATGCCAAACTCCGTGTATGTGAATAATGTCATATTCATTGCCGTGTTTCTTAATCCATTGATACAATTCGGGTGAAAATTCAGCCCAAAATTTTGAAAACCAATGACGTTTACAAGCAACAACATTTGCCCCTTCTGGAATGGCATATAACTTTTGACCTTCTGTAATGGGTGTTAGAATTGTGACTTCTGCCCCCAATTTCATTTGCACCACTGCATGATCATAAATTATTTTTGGCGGTCCACCAATATCCCAAGAATACCCACAAATGTTTAATATTTTCATTAAATAGTTTAATTTTTTAATAGTCCATTCAATTTGTTGGCAACAGGTTTTTCAATCCATTGATGCACATACATACTTGAAAAAACGATGATAATAATAATAAAATAACTGTACCAAATCTCTTGATTTGCCTCTAAATTATAACCCAAAATTTGTGGTATTTTATTCACAAACAACATCATTGGAAAATGAATGAGGTATAAAGCATAAGAAGCATCACCTAATTTCACCGTAAATTTCGGGAAAAAAATGGCATCATTTTGCTCTAAATTTAATAAGGCTATCAATATTAAACCGGAAGAAAACCCAAAGATTAAAACCCTTTTATATGAATCGTAATCGCCGACCTCATATCCAAATAGTACAATTATTGATGTTGCAATTATTATCAAAATTACGGATATAATGTTTGATAATTTAATTTTTTCATAAAACTGATATATTAAAATACCAAACATGAACTCAAAATTATAACCGCTAAAAATAAAATTGAAATAGTTTAATTTAACTTCAATAATTTCTGGGGTATTGATAAAAATATTATAAAATGAAATACTTAAAATCAAGGCAGGAATTATCCAGAGCCGTTTTGATAGAATTAATAAGGCAAAACATAAGTAAAAAAATATTTCATAAGATAGCGTCCATGTCACGGGATTAATGGCAAAGTGGAGTGGGAAAAGGGTATATGTTTTTAAATACGCAGAGAAGGTATTTGGGTATCCAATACTGAATATATTTTTATTTAATACCAAAACAATAAACCAACTTGAAAGAAAGAGAATTGTTGTTATAATCCAATAAATGGGATAAACTCTAATGAACCGTTTTTGCAAATATTCTTTAAATTTAGAAGGATTATTTAAGTATTTTTTACTGGTAAAATGAATAATAAAACCACTAATTACAAAAAACAAATCAACTCCTGCAAATCCAATACTGAATTTATCTCCAAACAATACTACGGGTTCAAAATATCGTTTTACATATCCGCCCGTATGATGAATGACAACCGCCAAAGCCGCAAAACCTCTAAGAAATTGAACAGAATTGATTATTTTTTTTGAAGACATTTTAATTAATTAGTGTTCATAAAGTTTGAAATGTTTTTTGAAAACCCGAGTACATTTCAAAAGCCACTTTTTCAGCGGAGAATTCTGCAATAATTTGTTCGGAAACCTTACCCATTCGCTCAAAATCAACTTCTTTATTCATAAATTTGAGTAAAATGTTTGTTAATTCTTCTGAATTATCTGGAGAAAAAGTAAAACCATTTTCTCTATTTTTAACTAAATCAACAGCACAGCCGCATTTTTCGGAAACTATTACAGGAAGTCCACAAGCCATTGCTTCATTCACGACCAATCCCCACGGTTCAGAATAACTCGGTAAAACTAAAACATTACTAAGTGCCAGATATTCAGGTACTTGTTGCCAAGATACTCCTTTTTGAAAACTTACCTTTTGAATCTGCTTTTGTTTAATAAATTGTTGCAAATCAGCCTTCAATGCTCCGTCACCTAAAATTATTACACCCCAGTTTTCCTTAGCATTTTGTTGTGCAGCATGAAATGCTTTTAAAAAATGGAATAAATTCTTATATTCAATTAATCGTCCAACAAAAATAAAGTTATTTGAAGCAAGATTGAGTAATTTTTGTTGCTCTTTTCTACTTAATAAGTGTTTCTCATAAATCCCTTTCAAGACTTTATTATCAACACAATTACGTTTGACTAACATTTTTTCAGAACCTATTCCCAATGACAAAATATAGTTTTCTGATAATGTTCCAAAGTTAAAATAACCTTCAAACTGTTTGATAATCAGACTTTTAATAAATTCTTTGATTTTATTTCTCTGATGATCGCTTGCAGTTGACTCGTTTGAAAGAATGGTTTTAATTCCCTTAAACTTACAGTAAAGTAATATTGTCCATGAAGCAATGTCATAATAACCTGTAAGATTTACTACATCAGGTTTAAATTCTTTTATTGCTTGCAAGATACCTTTGATTCGTTGAGACAGACTTACCTCTTCAAGCAACCCATTGTGGAGTAGTTTATAAGGATATTGATGGATTGAATTATCTAAATCTCCTAAATCTTTTCTACTTTTTTCAATGGATGCAATTTGAACAACTAAAAGTGAATCATTTTGACTATGGCTAATTATTTTTTGTAACTCATTGAAAATGATAGCCTTATAATGAGCCCAAAGTTGATTATGAACAATTAATATCTTCATTTATTGCGTCATTGCAGGTAAAACACTTACTTCTTTACGTTTGATAATTACTGGAATTTTTTCTAAATATTTTATGCCCAGAAAACGAATCATTACCAGAAAAACGTGCCAGTAAGCAGTTCCATAAGGTTCACCACCTGTGAAAAGCGTCACAAAATAACACATATAAAAATACCCTAAAAATGTTGTTAGCGGGTTTGATTCGTCTTTTATGGCTTTCAATGATTGTCTAAAAATTACTAAATTCATCATGGCAAAACTCCAAAAAGCAATAATTCCGCAGTCTATCCAAGTTTCTAAAATTGGAATATCCATGTACAAAAAACGATAGCCTTTGCCCAATATTAATTCCCAAGGAGATTCTAAAAGTACCTTCTTAAATGCCCCAAAAGTATTAAC
>JAYUIP010000119.1:0-3432 GCA_043765945.1 Arcicella sp. | reverse complement strand
ATTTCAACTAAATTTTAGCGATGACTCATCAAATAGTACGAAATATAATTTTATAATAATTGCTAAAAAATGAATAAATTTAAACTTTGATTGAATATGTCATTTATTAGGATAAGACTTTTTAAATAATTAAGCAAAGTAATAGATTTATAGGTAATGTATTAAATTTTACAAATTATGCGATTCAAATTACACCTAAAACCAGTTCGAGACGGACAAAAATTAATTTTCAATTATCAGTATCCCCTCCAAGCGTGGTTATACGGTTTGATTTCTCAGGCGGATGAAGATTATGCTAATTTTCTTCATAACCGAGGTTACGAAGTTCCCAATAGTCGAAAAACATTTAAGCACTTTACCTTTTCTTCTTTACAGATTACGAATGCCAAACCTATTCGTAAAGGGGACACGTATATACAACTCCGTTCAGATAGTGTTACTTTGATTGTATCATTCTTGATGGATAAAGCCGCTGAAGATTTTATCGTGGGGCTTTTTCAGCAACAGGCGATGAGTATTTATAATCGTGAGCTACGGGCTGATTTTGTGGTCGAGAGAGTAGAAACGTTGGAATTACCGCATTTTTCAAATACCGAAAGTAACAAGACCGTAATGGCTTTCAAAACCATTTCACCAATGGTGATTGCGGAAAGAGTTGGAGATTTAGACCAATACCTTAGCCCAGTGGATGATGCCTTTGCCCGATTTTTTGCCTTGAATCTCTGCGACCGTTACAGTTCTTTGCAAGGAGAGCGAACGATGAAAATGGATGCTTTTACCGCCCAAAACATCGTAAAATTTAGGTTGTTATCAGAGCCATCAAACATAAAAAAGCGTGGTTTTACAGTGAAAGAAGGCAAGATAAATACTGAAACAAAGGTGATTGGCTACTACAATTTTACGTTTGAAATCACTGCTCCCGCTGAAATGATTGAAGTTGGATTTTTGGGTGGCTTTGGCAAAGAATGTGCTATGGGTTGTGGAGCTACCGAAGTTTTGAATGAGTAAATCGTTACTCATTCAATAAACCTTCATTGCTAAGATATTGCCAAACCGTTGAAATATTACATACCCTCAGATTAGCATGATGCCAATAGTCATCGGCTTGGGGCGTTACTACTAAATTCAATTTTGCCGATAAATCATTGATTGCCAGAGTATTACCCTTACTTATGCTGGGCGAATTGCCATATTTAATTTCCAGTGTAACTTTTACTACTGTGTTTTGAACTAACACTAAATCCAATTCTGCTTTGTCTTTGGTTCGGTAAAAATAGGGTTCTACATCACTTTTCAGGTTTGCAATAATTTGTTGAATTACGTAGCCTTCCCAAGAATTGCCCAGTCCAATATTGCCTTGAAGCCCATCCATGTTTTGAATGCCCATTAAATGGTGTAATATCCCGGTATCTCTGAAAAATAGCTTGGGTGATTTTACCAATCTTTTACCCAAATTGGCAAAGTATGGTTTCAACCTTCTTATCAAAAATGCCGATTCCAAAAAATCAATGTATGTTTTTACGGTTGGTTGAGAAAGATTTAAAGAGTCGGATAAATCTGTATAGTTCAACATTCCACCTTGTACATTGCTGAGCATCCGAAGCATATTTCGCATTACTTGTGGCGATACTGACAGACCAAGGTTTGGTAAATCTCGCTCAATGTAAGTCTGTACAAATCCCCGAAACCATAAATCAGCAGCCTTGTCGTTAGAGGCAAGCAATGCGTCAGGAAACCCACCTCTTAGCCAATGTTGTTGATAGGAAATTTGACGATTAATTTCTTGATAATGAAGTGGTTGCATTTCAAGATATATGATTCTTCCTGCCAAAGATTCTGAACTTTGTCGAAGTAATTCGGGCGAAGCTGAACCCAATAAAATGAATCTGCCAGGCTGACGGTTTTGGTCAATCATGGCACGGAGCAAGGGAAATAGCTCAGGCATTCGCTGAATTTCATCTAAAATAACAACCTCATTTTGATGCTCCTGAAAATATAAATCAGGAGCAGCCCTTAGTTTTTCAAGGTCAGCGAAATATTCTAAATCAAGGTAAACCGATGGCTTTTCCAACTTAGTCATCAAACCCTTTACCAAAGTCGTTTTCCCAACCTGACGAGAACCTAAAATTGCTACTACTGGCAAATAATTTAAGCCCTCTAAAACTTCTTTCTCAATGCTTCTAAAAATCATACCTTAATTATTTATTCGTACAAATATAAAATTTAATTTTAGAATTGTACGAATAAATAAAAATAAATGACTTTAAATTAAGGAAGATTGGTAAATATCAGATGTGAATAGTACAAAGGAAATATTTGACAATGACCGTTTGATAACATTCAGAAATATATTCAATTTTTATGTATAGATTTACGAGAGAATGAAACCAGAATATTTCAACTGATTTGATTCACGAAAAATCCTATAAAATTAATAGCTCTAACGAATGAATAAATTTAACGATAATAGCCCTAAATACCGATTACTCGCCATTCTTAAAGCCCTTTTAGAGGCTCCTTATTTTTACACTCGTAAAATGTTGGCGACCAGATATAATGTTAGTGTAGATACCATCAAAAAAGATTTTGAGGAATTACGTGATGCCGATTTCAATGTGAAAATTGATGGCAAATACCGCTATGCCATTGTACCGAATAAATCTTTGGAGCATTTGGAAGATGTGTTGTTTTTTAGTGAAAGTGAAAAAGATTTTCTGTTGGAAGCCCTCATAAAAACAAATGCTTCGGATAGACGAATGGAAAAGGTACGTGAAAAACTCGAAACCATTTATGATGTCTCTAAATTGGGGAGTAGTTTGTTTTCAAAGACTTTTCTGAATAAAGCGAGCCTTTTGGAACAAGCCAAACAGCAAAAAAAGGTCGTTAAACTCATCAATTATCGTTCTACGAACAGTAGTGAAGTTTCTAACCGATTGATTGAACCCTTTTCGGTGAGTACCAAAGAAGATATTCTGCACGCCTTTGAGGTAGAAAAGAAAGAAATCAGACATTACCGAATCTCACGAATAGAGCGAGTAGAAATGCAAGATGTGGCTTGGCAATATGAAAACAGACATATTGTGATGGCGACCGACCCGTTCAGAATTGTGAATAACAAGCAAGTGCGAGTACACATAAAACTGAAAGTAGGGGGCTACAATGAACTAACGGAGCGTTTTCCGCTTACACAGGCGTACTTGCAACCATCGGCGAATACAGCGGGCGTGTTTGAATTTGAGTGCAAGGTAAACGAAAAGTTTTATGGACTAACCAATTTTATCTTGGGCTATCACGAACACATCCTTGAAATCATAGAACCCGAATCGCTCATCAATCATATTCGTGAGCATATTGGGAAAATAAATTTTTAGCGTTTTTTAGGGGGTGGGTGGATAATGAGGTAGGGGAGGAATTAAGTTTGAAGTGAAATTA
>JAYUIP010000118.1:0-3433 GCA_043765945.1 Arcicella sp. | reverse complement strand
GACAACTTTAGTACATTTCGTCCCAAGTGCACAAGGTATAACCCGCCTGGTGCTCCTGGATCGTATGTGTCACGATTCACGTCACATACATCGCATATGAAATTGATCATTCGTCTTCGCAAGGATGCTGCTCCTACAAATACAGCGTTTCTAATGTGTGCAGTGCTGTTAGACTTCATGGCATACATATCGTATGTTATAAGTAAACAGTTCCACAATAGTGAGACCATGGTTGATATATCAATCATTCGTATTCGTGTTTGGAAAGAAGTCAGCTGGGCTAAATCCAGATGACGCAGGTTGCGTATCATATGCTTGGCTTCAAAGGCGTAGACGCACGCTTGATTGTCTTCTTTTATTATTGTAGGTCCTTGCTTCCATCCGATGGCGTTTAAGATGCCTCGATTTGAGATGACCTCGGACTTCAAGGTGTGGTTGACAGCTTTGATCTCTGATTCTGCTGTGGACGTGGATACACTTCCTTGATCAGTGGAGCACCAGCATACGACTGACTTTCCTAAGTATCCTATATATGATGTCTGGGAATGTCCGTTGTCGAGGTTGCCTCCAAGGTCAGCGTCGCATTGAAATCGTAGCTGTAGGACCTCGGTCATTGTCTTCATGTCCGTAGGTCCATTGTGAGTGTGGAACTTGAGCCTATCGAGTTTGCTATACTTACAGTATTTGAGCAAATGTTTTAGAAACTCGATACGTCTTGGTCCTGGGTTGTTTCCGTATCTTGAGAGAACATTGAGCGCATACATGGTGTGTACCATGCCGTACATGAGCTGTCCTACGACTCTGCGATATGGGTATTTTGAACATTCTTTCTTCTGCTCTTCTGTGGCCGAATCCAGCTTGGATGAAGATTTAGATGAAGATTTTTAACATAGCAAAATATGACACTTTTAGATAATTTATTAGCAGAAATCACGCCCGAGCAACAGGCTCGTGCAGACCGCAAAATGCGAATAGCCTGCATCATTGACGATGCCATGAAAGCCAAAGGGTTAGGCAAAAAGCAATTTGCTAATAAAGTAGGGCGTAAACCATCTGAAATTACAAAATGGTTGAGCGGCACTCATAACTTCACGATTGAAACCCTTGCAGATATTGAAAGAGTATTAGAAATAAGGATTTTGAATCTATCCAATAGAAGAAAGTCCGTAGTACAAACAGTAACTTCCATTCCTGTAAGAATATAGGCAAAAAACGCATTTTTGTTACTATTTTGTTACTTTCCAATTCGTAAAGACATAAGAGACTGACAGCCAACACGTTATGTAGTTCGCTCGAGACCTCTAAATCAACAGAAAGCCCTGATAATCAGGGCTTTCTTGCGTTTTAGGCTTACCAAAAGAGCATTGTAGGCACAATGTTCTTTCTTTGTTTTATGAGCTTTTATGATGAAATTGCAAGCATATGAATCTTATACTATTTTTAAAAGTACATTGCGTAATTGAATCAAAACGGAAGGCTTCGCTCAAAGCGAAGCCTTCCGTAACACGCAATTTATCTTTAAATTTGGTGTTATTTCACCATTTTACCGCTATCCCATGAAACTACAAGAGTATATTGATAACATCAACAAAAAATTTCGACTTGGTATCACCACCGAACACACTTTTAGAGGAAATTTAGAAGTATTGATTCAAACCCTACTCCCAAATATTCTTGCTACGAATGAACCTACCAGAGAAAAATGTGGTAAGCCCGATTATGTTTTGACCAATCTGAAAGGGGATACTTTGGGCTATATCGAAGCGAAAGATATTGGCGAAAAAGACCTTGAAGGACATAAAACGAATAAGGAACAATTTGACCGCTATAAACAGGGATTGAACAACTTGATTTTTACGGATTATCTGCATTTTCACTTCTACCGTGATGGCGAATTTATTACTAAAATTTCCATTGGGCATCTACAAAATGGGGTCATAGAACCAATACACAGCAATTTTTACGAATTTACTGATTTACTCCAAAAGTTTTGTACCAACAAAACCACACAGGCGATTCGGAGTTCCAAAAAACTTTCTGCCATGATGGCGGGTAAGGCTCGTTTGCTTTCTAATGTGATTGAAAGGGCTTTGACCATCGACGTTAATTCGGAGATTAACAGTACCCTCAAAGACCAAATGGAAGCCTTTAAGGAAATCTTGATTCACGATATTACGCCCGAAGATTTTGCTGATATTTACGCCCAAACCATCACCTACGGAATGTTTGCGGCTCGTTTGCACGACCCTACTTTACCCACGTTTAGCCGTCAGGAAGCGGCGGAACTTATCCCTAAATCTAACCCTTTTCTCCGCAAACTGTTTGGTTATATTGCGGGTCCCGACCTTGATAGTCGTTTGTTGTGGATTGTGGATGATTTAGTGGATATTTTCTTGGCTTGCAATGTGGCTGAAATCTTGAAGGACTACGGGAAAAATACGGGCATGGAAGACCCTATTATTCATTTTTACGAAAACTTCCTGAGTGAATATGACCCTGCACTCCGCAAAGCTCGTGGGGTTTGGTACACGCCCCAGCCCGTGGTGAATTTCATTGTTCGGGCAGTAGATGAAATCTTGAAAACTGATTTTAATTTACCACAAGGACTTGCAGATACTTCAAAAACTACGGTAAAACTTCAATCACAGAATTACGACAAAAAGACCAAAAAGTACCTTGAAACCGAAGAGGAAGTCCATAAAGTACAGATTCTTGACCCTGCAACGGGTACTGGTACTTTTTTGGCGGAAACCATTAAACATATTCACAAGAAGTTTACGGGACAAAAAGGGCTGTGGAGTAATTACGTGGAAAACCATTTATTACCTCGACTAAACGGTTTTGAATTATTGATGGCTTCCTACGCAATGGCTCATTTGCAGTTAGATTTACTCCTGACCGAAACGGGCTATAAACCCACCAAAGACCAACGTTTTAGGGTATATCTGACCAATAGTTTGGAAGAGCATCACCCCGACACGAGTACGCTTTTTGCCAATTGGTTAAGTTCAGAAGCCAACGAAGCCAATCACATTAAGCGTGATACGCCTGTGATGGTGGTGATGGGCAATCCGCCTTATAGTGTGAGTAGCACCAATAAAAGTGAATGGATTGAGCAATTGACGGCTGATTATAAGAAGGACTTGAACGAAAGAAATATTCAGCCACTTTCTGACGATTACATCAAGTTTATCCGTTTTGGGCAACATTTTATTGACAAAACGGGCGAAGGAATCTTAGCCTATATCTCCAATAATAGTTTTATTGATGGCATCATTCACCGTAAAATGAGAGAGGAATTGATGAAAAGTTTTGACAAAATTTATATCCTCGACCTTCACGGCAACGCCAAGAAAAAAGAAACCATGCCCGACGGTTCGCCCGACCAAAATGTGTTTGATATTATGCAGGGGGTTAGTATTAATATTTTTGT
>JAYUIP010000117.1:0-1081 GCA_043765945.1 Arcicella sp. | reverse complement strand
ACTTATGCCTTCTGAGCATGAACGGTTTTATGATGGAATAAAGCCTTTTTAGCTTCATTTCATCCGCCTTTTTTTCAATCGGAATCTGAAATTCATTTCTGAAAGAATGTTGATTTCCCAATATTCCAGGATTGATGAAGGTCATTTGCGACCATAAATCCATCGTGCTGTTTTCCAAAGGCGTACCCGTAAGCACCAAACGAGAACGAGAATTCAACTGCATTACGGCATTTGTAATGTTGGAAGATGGATTTTTTATTGCCTGAGATTCATCCAAAATCACGTAATTAAAACGATAATTTTTCAGTAAATCAATGTCAATCCTAACGATACCATACGAAGTTAAAACGACATCATATTTATCAAATTGTTCGGTATTTTTATCTCGATTTGTGCCTGTGTAGGTAAGAATTTTAAGACTTGGCGTGAATTTTTGAGCTTCTTTTTCCCAATTATAAATCAATGAAGTGGGCATAATCAACAGGCTGGGGGAAATCCTATTTTGCTCTTTCTGCGATGCCAATAAAGTGAGGGTTTGCACCGTTTTTCCAAGCCCCATATCATCGGCAAGACAACCCCCAAAATTGTATTCATTCAAGAAACGCATCCAGTCATAACCTGCCTTTTGGTAGGGTCTTAATTTACCTTTGAAACCTTTGGGAATATTATACGTTTGAATTTCTTCAAAATCACGTAATTTCTCTAATTTCCTACTCAAAACTGCCGTTGCTAAGGAATCGCTTTGCAAATCTTGAACCAAAGAAATATGATATTTTTTTAATATAAATTGTTCATTATCAATACTTTGTTCAATAAAATTAAAGAGTTCAGAATATTGAGAAAACCAGCTTTCGGGAATTACGGCAGTTTCGCCGTTATCCAATAAAAATTCTCTTTTACCTTGTAAAATCAAGTTTCTAATCTTTAAAAACGGGATTTCATAATCCCCAAAAAGCACTTTTGCATGAATATCAAACCAGTCATTTCCTTCCACAATATTCACTTCAATGGTGGAATATCCCAAGAAATACCTTTTGCCATTATTACTGGTATTCTGCAATACTTTGAAACCCGCCTCCGA
>JAYUIP010000116.1:0-1082 GCA_043765945.1 Arcicella sp. | reverse complement strand
GATGAAGTTAAAATTATTCGTTGAGAAATCACACGCTCCTTATGTGGAAACCAAGCCGCTTCATCATTCTCAAATAGTTTTGGAACGCCAAGAAAAAGGCATTGTAATCCAGATTGAAGTTCAACATAATTATGAGTTAGAACGTGAGATTCTGGGTTTTGCTGAAATCATGCAAGTACTTGAACCAGAGGGTTTTGCGAAGAAAATTAAGCAAAGATTATTAAAAGGAGGTATGAGTTATTGAATTGGTGTCATTGCGAACGTCGGTGGTGTCATTGCGAGTGCAACGAAGCAATCTGTTGGATTGATACAATTGAGTTTGAAATCTTCTGCCCGTAAGCTAACAGATTGGTTTGGCGAAACTCCGATTCGTTGCACTCGCAATGACACCATCGACAAACGCAATGACACCAATTCATAGTTTTTAAAAATTTAGAACCCCCTTCCGCCTCCGTGAAACATTCGCTACAAGATTATTTTCCATAATCAATTGATTTTCATCATTATTATAATCCAAAACAAATTTTGGATTAATCATAAACGATTTGTGTACCCGCAGAAACCCTTTTGCTTGCAAAATATCCTCATACGAGTGAATACAATGGGCATACATACGAGTTTTGCCGCCCTGCAAATGAAAAAGTGTATAATTGCCTTCGCCTTTCAACATGATGATACGGTCAATAAAAAGGGCAATATTTCTTTTAGAATCAACGGTCAGAAGAGCGTCACGATGTGTTGTTAGATTAGACATAAGTTTGATTTGAGATAAGACGTTAAAGGGAATTGGGTTCATTAAGCAATAAAAAAACCTTTACAACACTTAGTCGTAAAGGTTTTTTATTTGGTAACAGAAAATGTCAAAAAAATTAAAAAAAGGATTCAACTCAGAGATTTAGAGCATTAGAGTTTCCTTAAAATCTCTTCTCTAATCCTCTAAGTTAACTTTATGAGGGACTAAAAACAAAAAAAGCCACCCAAATTGAGTGGCTTTAATTTTGGTGGTCTAACAAGGATTCGAACCTTGGACCCTCTGCTTGTAAGGCAGATGCTCTGAACCAACTGAGCTATTAAACCAAAAT
>JAYUIP010000115.1:0-1083 GCA_043765945.1 Arcicella sp. | reverse complement strand
AATCTTTTGGCAATCAGAAGATTGTGGATCATTTTTCTTACGTATTTCAACGTAAAGACCGCATCGGGATTATTGGAAAAAATGGTATCGGAAAATCAACTTTCTTGAATATGGTTACCCAAAATTTGAAACCAGATTCGGGTAAAATCACGTCGGGAGAAACCGTAGTTTATGGCTATTACACCCAAGGCGATTTGGAGTTTAATCCGACCGACCGTGTGATTGATGTAGTAAAAGAAATTGCCGAAGTCGTAACCGTGGGAACGGGCGAAACCATTTCAGCAAGTGCGTTTTTAACCCACTTTAAATTCGACCCAAAGGTGCAATATGGTATGGTCGAGAAGTTATCGGGTGGAGAAAAAAGACGGTTGCAATTGATGAAAGTCTTAATCCAAAATCCCAATTTTTTGATTCTTGATGAACCAACCAACGACCTTGACATTCAGACACTTAACATTTTAGAAGACTTCTTAATGGCATTTGGTGGGTGTATTATTTTGGTATCTCACGACCGTTATTTTATGGATAAATTGGTAGAACACCTTTTCGTTTTTGAAGGAAATGGTGTTATCAGAGATTTCCCAGGAAACTATACTGATTATCGTGAATGGGCAGATTCGCCAGAGGTGATTGAAAGTCAAAGACAAAATGCCGAAGACGGCAGAAAATCGGGAGGGAATAGCCTTTCAACAACGGTCGAAAAATCACAAACTGTTAAGAAGAAACTATCTTTTAAAGAGCAAAAAGAATACGATGATTTGGGCAAAGCAATTGAGCAATTAGAAGCCAAAAAGGAGGCATTAACTGAACAATTAAATGGCGGTGGTTCGTATGAAGATTTAGCAAAATGGGCAAAAGAAATCGAAAAACTCACTGACGAATTAGACGAAAAAGAACTACGTTGGTTAGAAATTTCGGAGAATATGTAGAAGGTGATTGGCACGCAGATGACGCAGATGCTTCGCAACGCAGATTTAAGAGGATTTTTTTATCTGCGGAAATCTGCGTTGCGAAGCATCTGCGTTATCTGCGTGCCATTTTCCAATTAAAACTTTATCCCAAAATTCATCTTTGAATCAATCG
>JAYUIP010000114.1:0-1084 GCA_043765945.1 Arcicella sp. | reverse complement strand
CATTTGAAAACAGTGAAACAATCGTTTTTGAAGAATTAGCAAACTCTGAAACTAAGGTCTGAATTTTAGGATTAATGCTATAATTTTTAGCAGGACGAACTGATTGTCCGTTTACCGCCAATAATATTAAATTATAATTTTTCAAAGAATTACGCACTTTTTGTATTTCATTTTCATCCGAATTTTCATCTAAATTAAAATGCTGTACGTCCGTATAATTTGAAACCATTTTCTGAAAATCCGTCGGAGATTTTGAACCAAAAGAGGGATTGCCAATATTTAAGGAAGCAATACGCAAGGTATCTAAATTTTGAAGCGGTAGAATGTTGTTATTATTGGTCAGTAAAGTAATGGTCTCCTCCGCAAACTGACGATTCAATGCCTGAGATTTTGATGGGTTTAAATCTTCAATTAAGTTGCTGATTTTGA
This sequence comes from Arcicella sp., assembly GCA_043765945.1. Classification (GTDB taxonomy): domain Bacteria; phylum Bacteroidota; class Bacteroidia; order Cytophagales; family Spirosomataceae; genus Arcicella. Next base: position 655 of record JAYUIP010000114.1, on the reverse strand, counting down.
TGGGTTTATAATTATCCAAACCCGCCCAAGACTTTGCCGTGAGAATTCTTTTCACTCGCCCATCAATATCTGATTGAGCAATTTCGCCCTTCTCCAAAGCCTTTTTAATAGCATTGAAAGCGGCTGGAACATCCACAAAAGTTTCCAATACATCATTACCCGCCAAAATGGCTTTTACATTGGCAGTTCCTTCGGGAAAAAACTTCACTGCTCCTTGCATATCCATTGCATCAGTAAAGACTAATCCTTTGAAATTCAAATCTTTACGCAATAAATCAGTAACAATTTTTTGGGATAATGTAGAGGCTAAATTCTTGGTAGTATCCAAAGACGGAATACTCAAATGGGCAATCATCACGCCCTGTAAACCATTTTTAATCAACTCACGATAGGGAAATAATTCCAATGAATCTAAACGGTTACGATTGTGCGGAATCACGGGTAAATCTGTATGAGAATCTACGCCCGTATCGCCATGCCCAGGAAAATGTTTTGCCGAAGTAATAATCCCACCTTTTTGCAAGCCACGCATATAAGCAAGAGCTTTTGAGGTTACTTTTTCTCTATTTTCTCCGAAGGAACGGAAATTAATTACAGGGTTATTGGGATTATTATTTACGTCCACCACGGGAGCATAATTCACGTGTACGCCCAT
>JAYUIP010000113.1:0-9580 GCA_043765945.1 Arcicella sp. | reverse complement strand
CTGTTCAAGGAAAGCACGTTGTCATTAAAATAAACGATAAAATTGCAGTTGATTACACCGAACCTGATACCTTGCCAGAAGGTCGTGGAGAACGCCATTTGAGTGCTGGAACATTTGCTTTGCAAGGACACGATCCTAAAAGTGTTGTTTATTTTAAGGATATTGAAGTGAAGGTTTTGGATTAGGTTACCAGGTAAATTTTAATTAATGATATTCAAGTTCATGAATTCCAATTAACGCAGGCTTGGTTTTGAACCAAGCCTGCGTTCTCATAACATATCAGTTTTATCTATCACTCAATAGAATATATAGATAAAAATTATTGAAAATTATGCTTTAAATTTGTTCTATTAATAATCAAAATACTATTAAATAATGGAAGATAACGCAAAAGACAGTATTTTATCTGAGTTGAATACTGGCAATAAATGTCCGTTCCCACATGGAATGACAAATAGTGCTGCCCCAATGTATCATGGTGAAGTAACCAAGCAGACTGCCTCAAAGCAAGCTGCGGGTGGTGGAACCAGAAATCGTGACTGGTGGCCTAATCAATTAAAATTAGAAATTCTCCGTCAGCATTCTCCTTTGTCTAACCCAATGGGCAAGTCGTTTAATTATGCTGAGGAGTTCAAATCGCTTGATTATAAGGCTTTAAAATCAGATATTTTTGATTTAATGACGACCTCGCAAGATTGGTGGCCCGCAGATTATGGTCATTATGGTCCTTTCTTTATCCGTATGGCTTGGCACAGTGCTGGAACCTATCGTATTGCAGATGGTCGTGGAGGTTCAGGTGCTGGAACGCAACGTTTTGCTCCTTTGAATAGTTGGCCCGATAACGCAAACTTGGATAAAGCACGTTTGTTGTTGTGGCCTTTGAAGAAAAAATACGGTAAGAAAATTTCTTGGGCAGATTTAATGATTTTGGCAGGGAACTGTGCATTGGAGTCAATGGGCTTTGAAACTTTCGGTTTTGCGGGTGGTCGTGAAGACGTTTGGGAACCACAAGAAGACATTTATTGGGGATCGGAAAAAGAGTGGTTGGGCGATAAGCGTTACACCGAAGCTCGTGAATTAGAACAACCATTGGCGGCAGTGCAAATGGGATTAATTTATGTGAATCCAGAAGGACCAAATTCTCAACCTGACCCGCTTGGTTCAGCTCGTGATATTCGGGAAACTTTTGGCAGAATGGCAATGAATGATGAGGAAACCGTTGCTCTGATTGCAGGAGGTCACTCTTTCGGAAAAACCCACGGTGCCGCTGACCCAGGTGAATACGTTGGTGTTGAACCAGCATCCGCAGGAATTGAATTGCAAAGTCAAGGTTGGATAAATAAGTTTGGAACAGGAAATGGAGGAGATACCATTACCTCGGGATTGGAAGGTGCTTGGACAACAACGCCAACAAAATGGAGTAATAATTACTTTGAAAACCTTTTTGGGTATGAATGGGAATTGACAAAAAGTCCAGCGGGAGCATTTCAGTGGAAGCCAAAAGATGGTGCGGGTGCGGGTTTAGTGCCAGATGCCCATAATGCGACAAAACGTCACGCTCCGTTTATGCTAACTTCGGATATTGCGATGCGTGCCGACCCAGCTTATGAAGCAGTTTCAAGAAGATTTTATAATAACCCAGCGGAATTTGCCGATGCTTTTGCACGAGCTTGGTTCAAATTAACGCACCGTGATATGGGTCCTTTGGCTCGTTATTTGGGACCAGAAGTACCAACGGAAGAATTGATTTGGCAAGACCCAATTCCAACGGCTACTTATGAAACCATTGATAGTCAGGACGTTACGACTTTGAAAAGTTGGATACTTGCTTCGGAACTTTCTGTTGCTGAATTGGTTTCAACGGCTTGGGCTTCGGCTTCAACTTTCCGTGGTTCTGATAAACGTGGTGGTGCAAATGGTGGACGTATTCGTTTGTCTCCACAAAAAGATTGGGCCGTAAATAGTCCAATTCAATTAGCAAAAGTATTGAATATTTACGAAGGAATTCAAAAAGAATTTAACGAAAAGTATGCAGGTAATAAGCAAGTTTCAGTGGCAGATTTGATTGTTTTGGGCGGTAATGTTGGCGTTGAACAAGCGGCAAAAAATGCAGGTCGTGATATTGAAGTTCCTTTCACGGCTGGACGTACTGATGCCTCACAAGAGCAAACTGATGTGCATTCTTTTGGGGTTTTGGAACCACAGGCAGACGGTTTTCGTAATTATGTGAAAACCAAATACACGGTTTCTGCGGAGGAACTATTATTGGACAAAGCACAATTATTGACTTTAACGGCTCCTGAAATGACGGTTTTAGTGGGTGGAATGCGTGTGTTAAATACCAATTTCAATAAATCTCAACAAGGAATATTTACTAATCGTCCAGAAACTTTAACCAATGATTTCTTCGTTAATTTAACTGATTTTGGAACAAAATGGAGTGGTATTTCAGATTCTGATGATGTTTTTGAAGGAATTGACCGCATGACTGGAAACATTAAATGGATGGGAACTCGGGTTGATTTAATCTTTGGTTCAAATTCAGAATTGCGTGCCTTGGCAGAATTATATGCCTGTGAAGATGCAGAGGAGCAATTTGTGAATGATTTTGTATCGGCATGGACGAAGGTTATGAATCTTGATCGCTTTGAGATTTCATAGTTGTAAATTATTGATTTGTGAGTTGTGATTTTTTCAAGCTACCAATTCATAAATTATAATATCTGCATTAATTCAAATCGGGCAGGATTTGTTTTGGTGCAGATTTTTTTTATGACAATCTTTTCTCTCTAAAATCCGTCTTTATGTCGATACAATGACTGAAAACGGATAAGAAATACTAATATTCTTAGAAAAATTTAGGTTATTTGTAACAATTAACATTTACACAAAAAACTAATAACAAACGGTAAAATAATGCTTAAAAATTTACGATTTTATTTACTTAACAATCTATTCGTTTGCTCCTTAATACTATTTTCAACTGGATGCTTATTTGCCCAAGAACGAGAATTCAAATTGCCAGTTATCGAAGGAAAAGTTACTGATTCTAAAACGGGTGAGCCAATAATTGGAGCCTCCATTTCCTTAGATTTTAAAAAATCTGGTATTATTACTGATTCTACGGGATATTTCCATGTATTCATGCCACAAGGTGAATATATTATCAAAGTAAGTCATGTTGGATACAAGCCTTTTCGAATAAAAACTCAACTCAAAACCGACCAACGCCTTGACGTTCAGTTAGATGACGTTACAAAAACGTTGGAAGAAGTAATTGTTTCGAGTCAGGCTACACGAAAAGATATTCAATCACCTTCGTTGGGTGTAACTTTATTGAGCATAAAAGCCATCAAAAAACTGCCCGCCATGATGGGTGAAGTTGATGTAATTCGTTCCTTACAAACCCTTCCAGGCGTTTCTTCGGTGGGCGAAGGTTCTAACGGAATCAATGTTCGTGGAGGTGCCATCGACCAAAATTTAATCTATATTGATGGAGCTCCCATTTTTAATCCCACTCACCTTTTTGGCTTGTTTTCCGTTTTTGCTTCCGATGCCATTCGTGAATTGGAATTGTATAAAGGAGGAGTTCCTTCCCGTTTTGGTGGTCGGACGGCTTCGATTTTGGATATTAAAATGACCGAACCCAATTTGGAGAAGCTTAAGTTGCAAGGCGGCATTGGTTTGGTTTCAAATCGGGTAATGGTTGAGGTGCCAATTATTAAAGAAAAATTATCATTTTTAGCGGCTGGACGTTTATCATTCAATGACTTTTGGTTTAAATTGGTGGGTCCAATTAATATCAAAAACTCACGAGCAAACTTCTATGATTTAGCGACAAAGGTCTTTTATCGTCCCAATAAAAACAATACTATTTCCCTCTCTACGTACATCAGTAGCGATTTTTATCAAGTGGATTCGCTTTTTAGTTTAGAAAATGTAATTGCTAAACGTACACAATTTGACTATGGTCACTTGAATTTTTCGGGGCGATGGAATCATTATTTTAATACCAAATTGAGTGTTGATGTCTTGGGCGTTTATTCCAATTATAAAACCCGAACTTACGCTCCCGACAGTGTGAATCGGATTGAATTGAATAATAGTATTGATTACAAAAACCTAAAAATTGACTTTGATTATAACCCAAGTGACAAGCACAAAATCAATTTTGGCTTTTCCGCCGTTACGTATGATATTTCACCAGGAGCATTGAACCAAAACGTAAAATCAAGGATTGCCACGGTAATTTTGCCTAACGAACAATCTTTAGAAACCGCAATTTATGTGGATGATGAATTTAAAGTGAGTAATAAATTCACGATTCAGGCGGGACTACGATACGCTAATTACATTAATTTTGGACCTTATTCTCGTCGGAAATATATTGAAGGTGAACCATTAACGGTAAGTTCTCAAATCGGTGCAGACGAGATTGGTAGTGGTTCCGTTGAGAAAAGTTATGGTGGTTTTGAACCTCGAATTGCCATGAAATATTCAATCGGTGAGAATTCTACGGTTAAATTTGGGTATAATAGAATGCAACAATTTATTCAGTTATTAACCAATAATACCACTCCTCTACCAACCGCAAGATGGAAGACATCAGATTCGTTTATCAAACCTCAGATTAGTGATTTTGCTTCTCTGGGATATTTCAGAAATATTAAGGAAAATATCTTTGAAGTATCCGTTGAAGGATATTTCAGACAAACCAATAATATTTTAGATTACATCTCGGGAGCAAATTTGCAATTAAACAAAACCATTGAAACACAGGTAGTTTCGGGTCAAGCAAAGGCTTATGGATTGGAATTAATGCTCACTAAAAAGCGGGGAGAATTGAGCGGGTGGATTAGTTATACCTACGCCCGTTCTTTGCAACAAGTGCGGGGTGATTTTCCAGAATTACAACAAATTGCGGGTGGCAATTGGTATGCTTCTAACTATGACAAACCACATACCATTAATGCTACGATCAATATTCAACCAACCATTCACCACAGTTTTGGGTTTACTTTTGCTTATAATACGGGTCGTCCGTTTTCCTCGCCATCGGGATTATTTCAATTGGATAATAAAAAGTTTCCTGTTTATGAAACCCGTAACAACGATAGAATTGCGGATTATCACCGTTTGGATTTTTCTTGGACAATTACAAATCCAAGCCTGAAAGTGAAACGGTGGGAGGGAAGTTGGACGTTTACGGTTTATAATCTTTACGGAAGAAAAAATCCTTACTCGGTATTCTTTAAATCAACGTCCGCAGGAATAAAACCTTACGAATTAAGCGTTTTTGGTGCTCCATTTCCATCATTGACGTATAATTTTAAATTTTTGTAAAGTATTTTAGCATGGCGTTTAAAGTTGGTTTTACTATGTTTTATATGAGATTCCAATTCCATAAAGTTTTACTTAGGCATTTTCTTAAACCCAATACCTAATATCCATTACTTGATTATTATTGTTATGAAAAATAAATTCCCCATATATCTCATATTATTGCTTGTATCAGGAGCTTCTTGCATTACGCCAATTAACGACTTTACGCAAATTAGTTCGACAAGTTTCTTAACAGTAGAAGCATCTTTGACTGACCAAACAGGACCTCAAAAAGTTAAACTATACTCTTCTTCCGATAAATTAACGGGTGCATTTTTTCTTCCAATTACAAGGGCAAAAGTTTATACCACCGATGAAAAGGGAATCAGAGAAGATTTTACAGAATCATCCACCAAAGGCACATTTTTGTCTTCTGCAAAATTTGCGGGTAGGGTTGGAGGAACTTATACCCTTAGTATTGAAATGATTGACGGCAAAAAATACCAATCACAAGCCGAAACCATGAAGCCTGTTCCAGAAATTGAGAATTTGATTACACGTTTTGAAGTTCTTGATAATTATGCAAAAGGTGACCCACGCCGAGGAGGATTTAATCTTTACGTCGATTTTCAAGACCCCACGACAGCGGGCGATAATTATCAATGGTACTGGAAACATTATGAACGTGCATATATTTGCGAAACGTGTGTGGGTGGAACATACGATTTCAGAACCAATATGTGTGTTCAACCAAGAACGCCTATTGATGTCATCTGGAATTACCGTTGTGATGGTGATTGTTGGGACATTACGTTTTCAACAGACCTAAATATTTTCTCAGATAATTATTTGAATGGACAACGAATAACGGGTAAACAAGTAGCCAGAGTGCCTTTTGATGGTGTCACGCCTTATTATTTGCAATTTGAACAAAGAGCAATTACTCGTAATTCATACAATTATTACCAAGGATTAAACGCCCAAGTTCAGAATAATGGAACACTTTTCGATGTTCCTGCCGAGACAAAATTTAGTTTTAATATTAAATCAACCACTAACCCATCCGAAAAAATCTTAGGTATTTTTGATGTATATTCAGTTCGTAAAAGAATTTTTTACATTGACAGAACAAAAGTGCCAAAAGATGAAACGCCCGTTACAAAAATATTTCCTGGTAATGTATTTTCATGTTCTCCTCCTTTGGCTGGCTGTAAGGATGTGGTTCAATGCAATGATGGATTGTTCCGTACTCCTTTCAAACCAGAAGGTTGGAAATAGTGAGATATAACTTTAATCATTTTAAGAATATTTCATTTGAAATTACAATGATTTCGAGTTGTAGATGGTTAAGTAAAATTGTTTGAAATTTCTTGTTTTACTGTATCTTAATAAAAGACAAAAGTTATGAGTCAAAAATTTGCTGTTATTATAATTTCCTCTTTATGGCTCTTCTGCTCGTGTTTAACACCAGTAGATAATTTTAATCAAACAATATCAAAGAGTTTTTTCACTGTTGAAGCCTCCTTAACTGACCAATCTGAAAACAACAAAGTTAAAATCTATTTATCATCAAATTTACTAATTTCAACCTTCACAAAACCCGTTGAATTTACCCCTGTTTCAAAGGCAAAAATTTACTTTACTGACGAAAAAGGAATTAGGGAAGAACTCAAAGAATCAACAACTTTATTAGGGACTTACCAAACATCGGCTCAATTTAAAGGTAGAGTAGGCGGGACTTATATTTTGAATATCGAAACGCTTGATGGGCAAAAATACCAATCAACTCCTGAAATAATGAAGGCAGTTCCAGAGATTGAGAACTTGATAACTCAATTTGAAATTAATGATATTTATGCAAAAAAAGACCCTCTGAGGGCTGGATTCAATGTTTACGTTGATTTTCAAGATCCAATTTCAAAAGATGATTTTTATTATTGGTACTGGAAACACTACGAAAAAATTGATATTTGTGAAGTGTGCGTTGGTGCTCCTTATGATTTTAGATTGAATACTTGCCGTAGATCCGCCTCTGAAAGAGTATTTAATTATAAATGTGACGGTAATTGTTGGAGTATTAATTTTTCAAACGATTTAAATGTTTTTTCTGATGCTCTGTTAAACGGACAAAGAATTTCGGGTAAGCAAATTTTACGAATTCCTTACGATAATAATAGCCCTTACTACCTCCAATTTGAACAAAGAGCCGTCACTAAAAACGCTTACAGTTATTATCAAAGTTTGAAAAAGCAGACACAAAATAATGGAACGCTATTCGATATTCCAGCCGAGACAAAATTTAATTTTAACATCAAGTCAACAACTAATCCATCAGAAAAGATTTTGGGTATTTTTGATGTTTACTCTTTCCGAAGAAAGATTCTTTACGTTGATAGAAAGCAGAATGTACCCAATAATGAACCCCCCATTTTTTCTTTTTTTGATGGTGAAGTAGCTGGACAAATACCTTGCATTGAGGGTTTAAACCGCACAAAAAATAAACCAGAAGGCTGGAAAGATTGAACAAAAAACGAATTTTGGGAGTTAAATTCCTAAGATGTTCCAATAGTATAAATATTTTTGACAAGACATTATGCAAACTGTAGAAGCACATTCAATAACAGAATCAGGGATTAGAACTAAGTTTAAAACGGGAGTTTTAATTGTAAATTTGGGTACGCCCGATTCCCCCAACACGCCCGATGTTCGTAAATATCTTCGTGAGTTTTTAATGGATGGGCGAGTGCTTGACATTCCCGCTGCAGCCCGTTGGCCCCTCGTAAATCTCATTATTTCTCCCTTTCGTGGTCCAAAGTCTGCTAAAATTTATAAAGAATTGTGGGAAGACCGTGGTTCCCCCTTAAAGTTTTATGGAGAAGATGCTGAAATAATGCTTCAAGAACGTTTGGGCGACGATTATGTCGTAAAATTAGCCATGCGTTATCAATCTCCAAGTATGGACGACGGTTTAGATTTATTTAAAAAATCGGGTTTTAAAAAAATAATTGTGGTTCCTTTATTTCCACAATACGCCTCGGCAAGTACAGGTTCAGTGTTTGAAAAAGCGATGAAAATAGTTTCTACTTGGCAAATCATTCCAGAGTTACAGTTTACAAATACCTTTTTTGATCATCCGAAATTTATTGGACATTTTACCGATATAGCTCGTAAATATATGACTGAGTATAACTATGAACATTTCCTTTTCAGTTATCACGGATTACCCGAAAGACACATGAGAAAAGGTGATTGCACGGGTGAAGTTTGTAAATTAGGTTCATGTTGCGATACGCTCCATTCGATGAATCAGTTATGTTATAGAGCTCAATGCTTTGAAACTACAAGATTGATGGTCAAGGAGTTAGGTTTACAAGAAGGAACTTATACAACTGCCTTTCAGTCACGTTTGGGCAACGATCCTTGGATAAAACCTTACACAGACGATAAAATTAAGGAGTTGGCTAAATCGGGAATTAAGAGTGTTTTGGCATTCTCGCCAGCCTTCGTTTCTGATTGTTTGGAAACGACGATTGAAGTAGGAGAGGAGTATAAGGAATTGTTTGAAGAAAACGGCGGAAAGCATTGGCAATTGGTTGAAAGTTTAAATAATTCAACGGTTTGGATTGATTTGTTGGAAGATTTGGTGAAGAAGGGGTAAAGTTGAATAAAAATAATTATGTTTGTGGCACGGCTTTTTAAAGTCGTGCCATTTTTGCGTAATGGCGTATAGCATACGCCCTCGCTTTTGAAAATGGGCGTATGCTATACGCCCCTACCAACCAAAACCAATGATTTACTTAGCCCTAAGCGTTTTCTTCTCCGTTTTATTACTCATCAATTTTCGCCTCCATACCCGTTTTGGCGTAAATACGTTTCAGGCTATTATTCTAAACTACCCTGTTTGCTTTCTTACTGGAATGTTGTTTCTTCCTGATAATCAGTATTTTAACCTTAGTTTCTCTGAACCATCCACACCTTGGGCAATGTTGTTGGGCGTTGGCTTTGTGATAACTTTCTTGCTTTCGGGTGCTTCAACCCAAAAAGTTGGAATTACTGCCACTTCTTTAGCCAATAATATTTCTTTGGTAATTCCTGTAATTTTCAGTTTGGTAGTCTTAAAATCAAGTCAAAGTTTTGATATTTGGAATTATTTGGGATTGGCTTTGGCAATGGTTGCGGTAGTTTTGAGTACCTTAAAAAAAGAGGATAAACCTGACCGTGAAACAAAAAACACTTCTGATTGGCTCTTACCGATTGC
>JAYUIP010000112.1:0-1087 GCA_043765945.1 Arcicella sp. | reverse complement strand
CGCAGATGCCTTCGGCAACGCAGATTTTCGCAGATTTTTCTTTTGAAAGGTCATAAAGATGGAACGCAGATGCTTCGCAACGCAGATTTTCGCAGATTTTTCTTTTGAATGTTTAACTTGAAAATGATATTAAAACTGTGTACTATTTAGTAAAATCTGCGTAAATCTGCGTTGCTGAAAGCATCTGCGTTATCTGCGTGCCAACACACGTTCCAACTAAAAACCCAACAAACTTATGAAATTACCTAACAAATTACTCCTCATTTTGGCATTGCCAATCTTGATAATTACTGCCTTTCAGTTGATTCAGACGAAGATTATACCCCTAAAACAAGGTACTCACATCGCTATGATTGGCGGTAATTTAGGTTCAAGAATGATGAATTATAGTCATTTTGAAACTGAAATGTATCTTCGTTATCCTGAAAATAATCTGTTCATCCGCAATATGTGTGATGGTGGAGATACGCCTGGTTTCAGACCTCATTCTGCCAAAAAACTGCCGTGGGCGTTTCCAGGGGCAGAAAAATTCCAGACTGAATACGCCAATTATTCCAACAGCGAAGGCACTTTTGATTCCCCCGACCAATGGCTGACAAGGCTAAAATCGGATGTAATCATTGCCTTTTTCGGATACAGCGAATCTTTCCAAGGATTGGCTGGTTTGGCGAATTATAAAGCTGAATTAGAGGCATTTATCAAACACACAAAAGCTCAAAAATACAATGGAAACAATCCTCCACAATTGGCAATCGTGTCGCCAATTGCCTTTGAGGATTTATCTGGAAAGTATGATTTGCCGAACGGAAAAAAGGAAAATGAAAACCTCTTGCTCTACACAAACGCCATGCGAGAAGTGGCTCAACTCCATGACGTATTGTTCGTGGATGCTTTCACTCCCTCGAAACAATGGTATGCTTCAACGCCCGAAGACCTCACGATTGATGGTTCGCAATTGAATGAAACGGGATATAAAAAATTGGCTGTATTGCTTTCTGACGTGGTTTTTGGCAAAAAATCGCCCCAAGAGAATAATAAAAAATTAGTTCACGAGGCAGTGATAGAAAAAAATTGGATGTGGCATAAT
>JAYUIP010000111.1:0-1089 GCA_043765945.1 Arcicella sp. | reverse complement strand
CGAAATCTCCACTGTCTAAGGGAATGTCAATATAGGATATACTTTTCAATATTCTATAAAACAAAAAATAGGCTGACCGCTTCAAAAACCCTTCTTTTCGCTTTTTCCTTACGGCATAAACCACATCATTTCCTTGCTGCAAATACGGATAAAATTCTTGTAAAAGTTCGGGAGGGTCTTGCAAATCTCCGTCAATTATCATCACACCTTCCGTGCCTCTGGAATGGGCTAAACCAGCAGTTAATGCTAATTGATGTCCATGATTTCGGGCTAAAAAAATACAGTGATAACGCTCATCTGAAAGGGCAATTGCCTGCATCATTTGGGCGGTATCATCCCGACTACCATCATCAATTAATACAATTTCAATCGTAAAATTCGATGAGTCCATCACCTCATTTAATCGCTTGATTAGATGAGGAAAAGTTTCCCTCTCGTTATATAAAGGGGCAATTATTGAAATTTGAGGCTTATTCAAAGTACTTGTTTATTAAATAGATTTTAATTCAAAGATACGAATGAATAGTGATTAGTGTTTGAGGATTAGTGGTTTGTGTTTGGGAATTATTGTTTGGCAACCATTGAACCTTGTCTATTAAAATTATTTAAACTCCTTTAAATCAACAAGTTATGATTAATATTTTTATTTAATTACCATTCATTAATTACTAAATCCTCAATAGTTTACTTCAACAGATTGATTGGCATTAAAGATTTTTTTCTCATTCCCTTCTACCGAAAATACACCAATTTGATAAGTATCTGGCATCAAATATTGCGGTGGGATTTGCATTTCAATTCCTTTATTAAAAAATTCTGTAATACTTCTTCTTTGATAAATTAAATATGTCTTTGTTGTAGATTTCAAGATTAAATAGTTACCGTCATTGATTCCTAAACCCATTTTCAAATCTTGATTAACCACAAATATTTCATTATTTTTCTTTAAAATATTTACTTCAATCGGTTGATTATCAGGCAATTTACTGAATATTTCCTTTTCAGAATCTTTTAGTACTGATTGAGGATATTGATAAATTCCTTTTGGAACAAGACGACCTAAGGCAGTCTGAACGTATCTGTCAAAAT
>JAYUIP010000110.1:0-1090 GCA_043765945.1 Arcicella sp. | reverse complement strand
CTTGTTTTTCGGGACCTATTTCATACCGAACTTGAGCATTATTTAAAGGGCTTCCATTTTTATAAACGGTGATATTAAATTTGACTTTTTCACCAATTTTATAGAGCCAATCTGAATGGTCGGCAGAGACAACAACTTTGATATATTTCTCACTCGGTTGAGCAAAATTTATGGAGAAAGCAATTAGCCATAAAATGATACTGAGATAAATTCTTTTGGTCATGATTTTGGTTTTTAATTAAAAAGTGGGTTTATTCACATACACATCATCAAAATAAGCATCTGTTTTACTGGTAAATAACCCAAATGTTCCCTTATGTTGCTTGGCATCATCAACTGAGATTTGCTCTACATTATTGATATAAAATTTGATTGTTTTTTTATCGAATGAAGCCCTCAAAATGTACATTGTTCCTGCATCAAAGGTAATGATTGGGGATGTTTTTACAATGGTTGAGACATTTTTCTTTACCTCAATAATAGTACAATTTGACGTTGCTTTGTTGAATTTAATCATGTAATAATTATTGGCATCCCTGTATCTTCCAATGATGCCAATTTGACCATCATTGTCGAAGGTATTTACTTTGCATTGCACCGTTACATCATAATTATTGGTACTATAATCACTCATAAGCCTTGAATCAATGTCTGAAATATTTGTTTTAATGACGGTGTCTTTAACCGCTGTACTTAAAGCAGGCATATAGCCCGTAAAACTGGTTACTGATGCAAAAGCCCAACTCCCACTAATAGCCGTCCAAGCTGGAAATGCGGTATAATCTGAATCTTGGAAAGAATCGTTGAAATAATATTCTTTGGCAATTCCCATGTTATGAGCCAAATCATGAACTCGTTGCCACCAACTTTCGCCTGTTCTGTACGGAACCAATCTTTCCATTGAATACGCACCCAATCTACGAGATAAATATCCATTCCATGCTTTTGAATTAATATCACTCAACCCAACCTTTAAGTTTTGATCAATTGTTGCTTTGACAGAAGCCTGCGTTGAAGTCGCCCAATAGCCATAATTTTCAACTAAATATCTACTGTAAACATCATTGAATACTCCTGAGGCTGAGTAATA
>JAYUIP010000109.1:0-1091 GCA_043765945.1 Arcicella sp. | reverse complement strand
AGGTTATTTGACGGAGACGAAAAATCAATTTATTTGGGTAAAAGAATTGATTTGTTGCTCATAATCAGTCAAGTGTGTTTAGGAATTATACTGTATCTATTTTACATTAAATTCTGGGGAGCAATTACACTTTCAGAAGTTTACATTTTCATTGCTGTAATGCTTTATGGGAATTACTATACCCTTTCTCCGATGCCCTCCGAAAACGTTTCTGTTTTCTTTGAAGATGAAGACGTGTGGCGAAAAGTCTGCAAGTTGAAAGGGCGTTTAATTTTTGGTTTTGGTTTAATTGGTTTGTTAGCAGTATTCTATTTTTCGCCAAATGGTTTAGGAATTGAATATATGGCTCTATTATTGGCAACAATTGTTGTGACTTTTTCCGTTACCTATCTCTACGCTAAAAACCAATATTTCAAGAAATACAACCGTTAAATATTTCCCAACAATAATTTCTAATCTCCATCACCGTTATTCTCCAAAAATAGTATTAAATTCACTGATTATTTAGTTCAGTCTAATCAACGTGTCTCCCCCGAAGACATCACAACCTAAAAAACATTGCCTCCGATGGGGTAGGAAGCCTCTTTATTGATGAAAAAAATTGCTACACTGGTTGCAGGTTTAATGTTGGCTCTATGCTCCAACTTTGCAACGATGGCTCAAGAAGATTTGAGCAAAATGCCCCTCCCAATGGATCCACGGGTCAAAACGGGCGTTCTTCCCAATGGTTTGAAGTATTATATCATGAAAAATGCAGAACCCAAAAATCGGGCTCAATTGCGTTTGATGGTGAAGGCGGGTTCGGTCTTGGAAACGGATGAACAACAAGGTCTTGCCCACTTCATGGAACACATGAATTTTAACGGAACCAAGAATTTCCCTAAGAACGAATTAGTAAATTTCCTCCAAAAATCGGGCGTTCGTTTTGGGGCAGATTTGAATGCTTATACGGGTTTTGACGAAACGGTTTATATGTTGCCCGTTCCGACAGACTCCATTGAAGTTTTCAAAAAAGGAATGCAAATTTTGGAAGATTGGGCTCACAATGCCACCTTAGACCCAACCGAAATTGATAAAGAAAGGGGCGTAGT
>JAYUIP010000108.1:0-1093 GCA_043765945.1 Arcicella sp. | reverse complement strand
TAACCTTGCACGAAGATTTGCTTCAAGCCCCACAAAACTTTTCGCTGAATTTCCAATGTATTACTGGTTGGAATATCAAAATTTATGGTGATGCCATTATAATATTGGGGTTTATTACTGAAAGGATTTGTGCGAATATATACACTCACTATACAAGCACAGGAATCTTGCGAGCGAAGTTTTTCAGCACACTTATTAGCAAAAGTTGTGACGGCTTCTTCCAAATCTTTAATTGATTGAACATAACATCCAAAAGAACGAGAATGCTGAATAACTTTCTTTCGCTCAATCACTTCAGTCAAATTTAGGCAAGATTGCTCCTTCAATTCTTTATAAAGCCTTAAACCAACGATTGAGAAGCGTTTTTGAACGAAATGTTCGGGTAATTGCGTAAAGTCGTAAGCAGTATGGACTCCTTCTCCTTTCAAGAATTTGCTGTGTTTTCTACCAATTCCCCAAACGTCTTCAATAGGTGTTTCCTTTAAAGTTTTTTGCAATATCTCCTCCGAATCAATCACAAAAATACCAACTTCCTTAAAATGTTTTTTAGCATAACGGTTTGCCAATTTCGCTAATGATTTTGTGGGGGCAATTCCAATGCTGATGGGAATTTTTGTCCATTTTGCGATTTTCTTTTTTACATTAACGCCAAAATCGAAGAGTTCATGGACTGGAATAATACTTAAATCTAAAAATGCTTCATCAATACTATAAACTTCAACGGCTGGGCAAAGGTCATTTAAACAATTCATAACTCTGGCGGAAATATCACCATAAAGAGCATAATTACTGGAAAAAAAATGAACGCTGTGTTTGTCAATGAGGGGTTTGATTTTATGCAAGGGTGTTCCCATCAATACGCCCAAATCTTTTGCTTCTTGCGAACGAGAGATAACACATCCGTCATTGTTTGAAAGTATCACAACGGGTTTATCACGCACCGAAAGTTCAAAAATACGTTCACATGAGGCATAAAAATTGTTACAATCCGCTAAGCCAAACCATTTGCTCATCGGAACTTGCGGCTTAATCCTTTTACTACGCCAAATACCCTAAAATCATCACTTTCTTGAATTTCTACGGGATCAAAATT
>JAYUIP010000107.1:0-1094 GCA_043765945.1 Arcicella sp. | reverse complement strand
ATTTATACTCTTTAACTTTCGCAACATTATTTGCTAAAACTTCATCAATTAACGCTTGCAAAGCATCTGTATTGCTTTGCTGAATTAGATTCTTGGCTTCGGCAATTTGTAAGGGTGTTTTTTCAATATAAGTAATCATCTCTGGGAAAATCTGTTGTGCTGCCGTTGAGGTACTTACTTTACCATCGTCAATCAGATTTATTAAAGCTCCCAGACGTTCTGGAATTAATGATAACTGATTGATTTCTAAACTGTTATCATTCAAATATGATTTCACCGTTCCCATTATCCAATTGGAAACAGCTTTGTAGTTTTTAGTAAATTGACAAGTATTTTCAAAATATTCTGCCACCTCACGAGTTTCTGTTAGCACGTTGGCATCATATTCTGGAAGTGAATATTGCTTCGTAAACTTCTCAAAAAGCTCCCACGGCAAGGCTGACATTTGACTCTTTACCGACGAAATCCACTCCTCCGAAACCACCAAAGGCACTAAATCTGGTTCTGGAAAATAGCGATAATCGTTCTGGGTTTCCTTCTCTCGCATACCTAATGTACGCCCCGTGGCAGGGTCAAAACTGCGAGTTTCTTGGATGATTATTACGTTATTTTCAACCGCATCAATTTGTCTAACTATCTCATATTCAATGGCTTTTTGGATAAATTTCATAGAATTCATGTTCTTGATTTCTACCTTCGTGCCAAAGACTTTGCTGCCCACCAACATCACCGAAACATTGACATCGCAACGGAGTGAACCTTCTTCCATGTTGCCGTCGCATATTCCCAAATAACGCACCAATTTGCGGACTTCGGTCATAAATGTTGCTGCCTCTTCGGCTGATTTGATTTCGGGTTCAGTCACCATTTCAATCAAGGGCGTTCCTGCACGATTATAATCAATTAAACTGTCCGTTGAACCTTCTGCATGAACTGATTTTCCTGCATCTTCTTCTAAGTGAATATGATGAAACCGCACCCGTTTTTCACCCGTTGAAAGTTTTACGTTTACACCACCACCCATACAAATTGGCGTTTTGTCTTGAGTGATTTGATAGCCTTTTGGGAGGTCAGGATAGAAATAATTTTTACGG
>JAYUIP010000106.1:0-1094 GCA_043765945.1 Arcicella sp. | reverse complement strand
TCTTCCCTTCAATGAAATGAAATACAAATGAAATTATTTCCTTCTTTACAGAAACTCAAGGAACACAACCCATCCCTAATGAAATCGATTGAATTCAGCTGAACTAAACTCAACGGAACTGGACTCAACGGAACTAAACTCAACCGAATTCAGCTCAACTCACCTGCTTTCAGATTGATGTACGTCAAAAAATCCTCCACTTCTCTGTTTTCTTCATAACTCTCAGGGTCTGCAGAGCCGGCGGGAAAAAATTTAATCGTTGGGTATCCACTCACATCAAATCTGTACATACGTTACATATTACAATTTAGCATTTATCATTCAATTTTCGTCAGATATTTTATTTCATTATCAATCTTTGTTTCAATTTTATTGCGGACCAAATCTATGTGGGGTATATATGGTGTAGAACGAGATGTGGTAATCCTGTCTACCATATTGGACTCCTCCACTTTAGTTTCTTTTTCTCTTTTATTCCATTTACTACTCAATTATTGCTTTTATTATATCCTTCCACTGATTTTCAAATCTTTCTTCTAACTAATACGATTCTGTATGTACGCTGTGTAACGTACCTCTGGGCGAGCTCTCCATGCTCTGTCGCGTCAACTTTCCCGATTAAAACGTTTTTATCCCCTGCGAATATGGAAGCTAGTTTTTCGTATTTTGGTGTCAATTCCTGGAAATTTCGAAAAATAAAACAAAGCAGAAAAACCAAATTTATGAAACATATTAAATAATGAGATATTTGTTTTCTACTCCATAAAAAGAGCATGAAAATTGTTCTACCTCAAAAAAAATTATATGACTATCAGTCTACCTTGCAATGACCACACCAAGGAGCGTAGAATTCAACTAAGGCAGCTTTTTTACCCAAAACGTGAGCATCGAAATTATCCGTAGTCAAGGTTGTAACAAAGGACGGAATTGATTTCATTTTTTTATTTGTTCCAATTTCTTTGTTAATCCATCTGATTTGTATTTAATGAATGGCATGTAATAAAATTAGATAAGATAAGATTAAATATAACAAAATAAAATAAGGTAAGATAAAATCAGATACAAGAGAAGCAAAATAAGGTATGAAATAAAAT
>JAYUIP010000105.1:0-9639 GCA_043765945.1 Arcicella sp. | reverse complement strand
ATTTCATTATCATTCCAATATCCGAAATACTCACTAATTTGGTCGCTTTGTTGTAGTATTCATCGTTAGAATTAACGCTGACAATGTAGATTCCTTTGATGGCATTTTGTTCGGGCAACGACAGATTTAAAGCTCTAACGCCCTTGGTTTTAGCCAGATTTGCCGTTTCAATGGTTTTGTTCACAATCACATCCGAATATTGCCCCGCTTCGTCGGTATCATACGCAAATACATTCGGCTGACCGTTTCCTTCTGCATCAAAACTTTCGTAATCCTGATAACGGCTATTCGTCAAAAAATGTAAAATATTATTCTCATAAATCTTCGCAATTCTCACGTTCACTTTGGGCGTATTCACAATATTTATCGCAATATTTTTATTTCCTTTCGAAGATAAATAAACAGCTTTTTTATTCACAAATCCAATCGAAGCGGGCATTGCCCCGAAGTATAAATCCTTTACGTAATCATCTGATAATGAAGCTCCTAAAACTCCTTTTGCTTCTTTATTGATGGTTAAAACATAATTGTCAGCCTCATTAAAATCACCTCTAATGATAAATCCATTTTCGGTAATTTCTGCCTTTGTTTCGAGGGTTGGTGTTTTAGGTTTTTCTTTTATTGCTGCGGGTACTTTCACAATTGGATTTCCCAAAGAGTCATATTCATAGATGGGTTCAATTACTGGTTCAGTTTCGGAATTTCCATTGATTTCTATTTTATAAATTTTCTCTAAATCCTGAGTGTTAATCGTTTGATTAGTAACTACTTTCACATATCCTTGATTATTCTCAAAATTGTGCTGAACGTCGGTAATTTCCAGCGTTTTTATATCGGGTAATGACGTTTCCAAGGTCAATTCTTCGGCAGTTTCGTGTTTAGAATTAGGCATTGAAAGTCCTTTCTCCAAACTGATTTTTAAAGATTTTCCTTCACCCTCAGAAACGCCTTTTAATTTGAGTGAAATATTTTGAGAAGAACCCGTTTGGTTTAAAGCAAAGTCATATTTTTTATCATCTGAATCCTTGATAGTCAGCATTTTGGCTACTTCTTGGGGATTAACGGGATAATTAAAATTTAGTTTCAATACAGGAGTTCCTTGTCCATCTTCCCGAGATTTTGTCCAGTAAGTTTCTACGTTGTCCAATTTCAAATAGGGCGTATGAAACGTAATTTTCTCGGTATTTAATCCGTATTTTTTTTCAGATTTTGCTGTAACTGATTTATTAATTGTAGCGGTATATTCAGTAGCAGGTTCAAAACCCACGGCGGGTGAAAATACCAGTTCATTGGTAGCTGTCCACTTGAATTTTCCTTCTACTTTCGGAGAAATCTCGAGGTAAGGTTCAGCTTCCCAAGTATTCAGGTCGCCATCACGAACAAGGTCTTTATCGAAGGTAAACACCAGATTTTGAGCCAATTGTACTTCATCTTCAAAGTTCATACTCGACACTGAAACGTTATCGAATTTAGAACAAGAAGCAAAAAAGAAGAGAGAAAATAAAAGAAAGTAAGCAGTTTTTTGAGGAAAACTAAATGTGGTTTTCATGAAGGGATTGTCGGTTTCAGAAACCGAGAAATTGTATGGTTGAAATAATAGTAGAAGTTCAGAAAAGTTTGACGTATATTCAAATATTTTGAAATAAATCTTTTAAGCGGTCGTAGGCTGTAACCCGATGATTCCGCATCTGAATATAAAAAATACCGTCATCTTTTAAATACAGTTGAACTAAAATTATCACAAATCAGTTATGTATTTCCCATCTCAAAATCAACAAAATTTAAACTAATGAACTGATATGCAGAAACTTAATCTAACGATTTCCCTTGAAAAGTATGATAATGAAAATGAACTTACACTAATTGAACAAAAACTTTTATCAGAAGCCCGCAAAGCCACTTATAAATCTTATGC
Source organism: Arcicella sp. (assembly GCA_043765945.1). GTDB lineage: Bacteria > Bacteroidota > Bacteroidia > Cytophagales > Spirosomataceae > Arcicella. The sequence continues at coordinate 7,724 of JAYUIP010000105.1, read as the reverse complement.
ACCTTATTCAAAATTTCATGTAGGTGTTGCTGTTTTGTTAGATAATGATGAAATAATTACTGCCAATAATCAAGAAAATGCTGCTTTCCCATCGGGTTCGTGTGCCGAACAATCAGCGATATTCTGGATTGGGGCTAACTATCCAGAATGTAAAATAAAGTCCATTGCTGTGATTGCTCGTCCAGGTTCGGGCGATGAATTCCGAGGCGTTCCTCCTTGTGGGGCGTGTCGTCAGGCAATGTTAGAATATGAAAATCGGCAGAAAGAACCCATTAGATTATTGATGTTAGGTACTGATAATCAAATACTTATCACCGATTCAATTGGGGATTTGTTGCCTTTGAAATTTAATGAATTTTGATTCAGGGATTGGGGACTATGTAATTAGAGATTAGGAAAAATTCTTGAACGTTATTTTTTAACCTCCATTACCCAATTACCCAATCCCTAATTACCTAATCCCCATGCTCAATTTCCTTAAAAAAAATACCTTCACAATCCTCTATACTTTCTTCTTAGGATTAATGCCTTTGTTGGTTAGTTCTTCGATAAGTTATTGCGTAATTACGCATGAACAAGACATTCAAGATTTTACCTTCCAGAATTGGATAATTGCATTCATATTTGCGTGTTTTACGATGACTTTTGCCTTAACGCCAACCACTTTTATTGCTTTATTGAGTGGCTATTTTTTAGGTTGGAACGCTTTCATCCCTGTGGTTATCACGTATTGGATTGCTTCTTTTTTAGGATATAAAACCGCTAAATCCATTGATGGAGGGCGTTTTCTAACAATTCTTTCTGAAAAACCAAAAGTAAAACAAATCTTAGAAAATTTACAAAAAGATGAATTTAAAATTATCCTTCTCGCTCGACTTTCACCCGTTTTACCCTTTGCTGTAACGAATGTACTATTCTCCTTTTCAGGTACAAAACTCCGCAATTTCCTCACCGCAGGATTTCTTGGAATGTTACCCCGAACCATACTTTCAATATGGATTGGCACACAAGCACAGGAAATCAAGAGGTTAATCGAACATCCAAGCGAAGGAAATATTTCTCAATTTTTGATTTTGGGATTAATATTTGCTTCGCTTTTTGGACTGGGGTATTTTGTGAAAAAGGCGATAAAAGTATAAAAAATCTCCTCATTTTCAAGTAATTAACTAAAAACTTGTATCTTTGCACCCCCAATTATCAGGGATTCACAAAATTCTTCGCCCTTTGTCTGAGGCGTATGATGTATAAAAGACTGTTATTCAACAATATGGCTAATCAATTAGCGGATTTCGACTGGGATTCAGTCGGTAGTAAAGGATTCGGAGGAGGTTACTCTTCTGAGCAAAGAGCTCAATTAGAGGCTCTAATCGAAGGAACGTTAAATATCGTTACGGAGAAAGCAGTGGTAAAAGGTACGGTCGTAGGGATTACTGACCGTGAAGTTATCTTAAACATCGGATTCAAATCTGACGGTTTAGTGCCAACTTCTGAATTTAGAGATATGCCCGACTTGAAAGTGGGCGACGTAGTGGATGTTTATGTAGAAAACCAAGAAGACAAATCAGGTCAATTGATTCTTTCTCGTAAGTTAGCTAAAGTAATGACTGCTTGGAAAAACATTGAAGATGCGTTGGAATTAGATACAATCATTGATGGATTTGTAAAGCGTCGTACAAAAGGTGGTCTTATCGTGGATATTTATGGAATTGAGGCATTTTTGCCAGGTTCACAAATTGACGTGAAACCAATCCGTGATTTTGACATATTTGTTGGTAAGAAAATGGAAGTTAAAGTGGTTAAAATCAACCACGCTAACGATAACGTAGTAGTATCACACAAAGTATTGATTGAAAAAGACCTTGAACAACAACGTCAATCAATTCTTACTAACCTTGAAAAAGGACAAGTATTGGAAGGTGTTATCAAAAACATGACCAACTTCGGTGTATTCATCGACTTGGGTGGTGTTGATGGTTTACTTCACATTACTGATATTTCGTGGGGACGTATCAATCACCCACAGGAAATGCTTAAACTTGATCAGAAAATCCAAGTGGTTGTTTTGGACTTCGACGAAAACAAGAAACGTATTTCATTGGGTATGAAGCAATTACAAGCCCACCCTTGGGATGCTTTAGCAGAAACAACTGCCATTGGTTCAGCCGTGAAAGGTAAAATCGTAAATGTAGCAGATTACGGTGCATTCCTTGAAATTACGCAGGGTGTTGAAGGCTTAATTCACGTTTCAGAAATGTCATGGTCGCAGCACTTGCGTAATCCACAAGACTTCTTGAAAGTGGGTGATATGATTGATGCCGTTGTTTTGACACTTGACCGTTCTGAACGCAAAATGTCATTGGGTATCAAGCAATTAACTGAAGATCCTTGGACTAAGCAAGACTTATTGGCTCGTTATGCCTTGGGTTCTAAGCACACAGGAACGGTTCGTAACTTGACCAACTTTGGTTTATTTCTTGAATTAGAAGAAGGAATTGATGGATTGGTTCACGTTTCAGATTTATCTTGGACGAAGAAAATCAAGCATCCATCTGAGTTTGTGAAAGTTGGTGATAAATTAGACGTTATTGTATTAGAATTAGATGCAGAGAATCGTCGTTTAGCACTTGGGCATAAGCAATTAGAGGAAAATCCTTGGGATACTTTTGAGTCAATTTTCACAATGGGTTCTGTACACAAATGTACAATCACTGCGAAAAACGATAAAGGAGCAATCTTAGAATTACCTTACGGAATTGAAGGTTCATCAGCGTTGAAGCAATTAGCGAAAGAAGATGGTTCGGTAGCTGAGGTTGGTGAGCAATTAGATTTCAAAGTAACTGAATTCAATAAAGAAGACCGCAAGATTCAATTGTCGCACGTTCGTACTTACAACGATACGAAAGAAGAAACACCAGTTGAAGAGAAAAAGAAAAACACGAAGGATTCAAATAAAGCATCAGCAACAACCTCAGATGCTGAGAAATCAACTTTGGGAGACTTAGATGCTCTTACCAACTTGAAGGCTCAAATGGAAGATTCGGCTCGTGAAGAAGCGAAAAAGAAGTTAGATAAGAAAGAAAAAGCAGTGAAAGTTGCTGATGCTGAATAGTCTGATTTCAGAATAACAAAAATGTCCTGTTGACTTCGGTTGACAGGATATTTTTTGTTTAAAATATAAATGTATAACCCTTTGATAATCAGTTTTATACCCATAATTTTATACATATTCAAGTGTAAATTTTAGCAAATACTTCCCTCAATCCTTTGATTTTAAGCAAAACGGCATTACTTTTACAGCCCATTCAATTACATAAGATGGTCTTGTGGCCGAGAGGTTAGGCAGAGCTCTGCAAAAGCTTCCACAGCGGTTCGAATCCGCTCGAGACCTCCAAAGATTAAAATCCTCCAAATTGGGGGTTTTTTTGTGATTTAGAACATAGTTTTTAAAATCCTTCATATTGTTAAGAAAATATTATAGTCTCTTTATCGTCGAAAATTGGATGAGTAGAAGTAGAATAGTAAATATTGTTCGTACTTTTATTAGGAGTTTACGATTTTCCGATAATCGCTTAGTCTGTAAATGAACATAATAAATTTTATGAGTTTTCTAAATACAATTTCACAATTTTTAAAAGTCACTAATGAACAAAAAAGGACCCATTATCGTAATCGAGGACGATGAAGATGACAGACTATTTATGAAAGATGTGTTTGTGGAGTTGAATTATGAGAATAGGATTATTTTTTTTGAAAATGGTCAGATGGCACTTAATCATTTAATCAACGAAGAAATTGAACCCTTCATTATTATTTCTGACATCAATATGCCAATTCTGAGCGGATTGGCGTTGAAAGAAGAAATTCAGAAAAATGAAAATTTGAGGTTGAAATGTATTCCCTATTTGTTTTTTACCACATCTGCCAATCAAGAACACGTGATTGATGCTTATTCTAAGTCGGTTCAAGGGTTCTTTGTAAAACCCAGCAATATTGAGAAACTGAAAACAATAATAAAAAAAATTATTGAATATTGGCAAGAATGTGAATCACCTCATTACCAGCCATAGAGTTATAGATTCGTTAGATAAGGATAATCAAATAGGCTTGTGATTTGAGTATCAGAGATTAATTTCGTAACTTGTTATTAATCAGCAAGTTGTGATTAATCGCAGCATAAAATAATTCATAACGAATATACAGAAAAAATAAGTCATCATTAAAGAGGTTTTAGCGACCTCTTTTTTTATGCTCTTAAATCTCGAAAAGTGTGAATAATGTAAACATTTCCAAAAATGCTGTAATAAGCATCAAGTTAAGTGATTTTAACTTTGTAGAGTAATAATTACAAAAAGAATCGACATTACGAAAAAGAGTTTTAGCACATTCTTTTGTTCATATAAAAACAGTAAAAGGTAAATTAGTGGTTAGGTATTTCGGAAACGTTCTCTGGTTACAGAGAACGTTTTTTGTTTTATAGGATTTACGTAATATCCTGATTATGTGTGAATTGTATAACTCTTAGTGGAAATCGTGTAATAGTTGTTTTCTAAGTATTTCTCAATTTTGTCAGGCAATATTCCAGTAATTAATTATTGATAAATACTTATCGAAATTTTCCAATTTTAAACCATTTAATTATTGATTGATTATCACTTTTGATAAATCAGAAATATTATTAGCTCTAAACCAATTATTCACTAATTTCTTCTCAAATGCTCTTTTGCACACGTCAGGAAGTGAAATGTTAATTCCTTCTTAAATAGTAAAAAATTTGAGGCTAAATACCCCAATGAATTTTGTGCCATTCCTTACATAATCATCAAAAAAATCTCTGTTGCCCCATTACGCCTATTTTTATTATATTTTTTATTAAAAAATAACAAAGTGAATCCAAACAGCCATTGTAAACGTATGTCAATCAGATTCTTAAAAAATAATCTGATTAGCCGATTTTTTTAATTGATAAAGATTATTAACCTCAGTATTTTTTTTCACTTTTTTTCAAACTAATAAATTAAACCTTATGAACAGAAATGGTTTACCGTTGAGAAGATGGCTCCAGTGCCTTACCTTCTTCGTTTCTCTGTCAATAGTCAATTTTGGCTATGCCTCCAGTCACAGAGAAGCCCCGTTGATTTCTATTGACCCATTGGCGGATAACACCGATGTGTATGCTTTCAGAAGCCCTGATGACCCAAACACGATTACAATTATTGCCAATTACATTCCGTTTGAATCGCCCGAAGGTGGTCCAAATTTTTACACATTTGGCAGTAGAGTTCGTTACGAAATTCACGTAAAAAACAAGGCAAATACGCCTGGTGATGACATTACGTATCGTTTTACGTTTATGACAACCAACGAAGACCCTTCAACTTTCTTCAATATTCGTTTGGGTAAGCAGAACCAAAAGACCACGTATGTGTGCGAGAAAAGTATGGACGGTGGAAGAACATTCAGAACAATTATCATGAATGGAACTGTGCCTCCAAACAATATTGGACCACGTTCGATTGATAATCCTGTGCTTGGGTTGAATAGCTCTTACGAAGCTTTAGCAAATAATGCCATTGCCACAACGGCGGCTGGTGAAAAAGTATTTTGCGGACCCGTTGATGATCCTTTCTTTGTGGATTTAGCAGGTGCTTTTGATGTGGGTAATTTCCGTCCAGAGGGAAATAATGTTAATGCTCCAATTGATGGTTTGAACCGTTTTAATGTTCACACAATTGCGATTAAAGTGCCAATTAATTTATTACAGAAAGATGGCAAAATGGTTTCTCAAGCAGCCAATATCCTTGATGGAGATTTTGTGATTGGCGTTTGGGCTTCGGCAAGTCGTCAAAGAATCCAGACCATTTTCTCAGGTGGAGATATAGGTATGGATGGTGATTACGTGCAGGTTTCACGTTTGGGAATGCCATTAGTAAATGAAGCAATTATTCCTTTAGGAATGAAAGATCGTTGGAATGCAACAATGCCTTATGGTGGTGAAGATTTGCAATTTGCTAAATATTTTACCAATCCAGAGTTGGCTTTATACATGGATGATTCACAATTTGGTGGAGCCGTTCCTTCTTTAAATGCTCTTCGTATTCAGCAAAAATCTTTGGGTTCTTTTGATTTCCGTAATGGAAAGCCAGGTTTAGCAGGTTTGAGAGGTAACGCTGCCTTGAATGGTACTGCTCTTTCTGATGCTGCCTTCGGTGCAATTTTATTACCAGATATGAAAAGCCCAAGAGCGGTTGATATTCTTCCAATCTTCTATACAGGTGTTCCAAATTTAGCTCCATACCAATTGGCTTCGGGCAAAGCAGGAAATCCATTAGCAGCAGGTAAACCATTCATTAACAACTTCTTACCAACTTTGGGAGATATGTTGCGTTTGAATATGGCGGTGCCAGTAACTCCACGTAATGACCCTAAATTTAGTCCAATGGGATTGTTGAATGCAGCAGTTTTGGGATTAACTGATCCAACCTACAACGGAACAAAAGACATTCAATTTATTCCAAATATGGACGGTTTCCCTAATGGAAGACGTTTGGAGGATGATGTTACAACGATTGAATTACAAGCGGTTTCAGGCGTAGTTTTAGCAGCCGTTGGTTTATGGTACGATGATTTCGTTCCAGGCACAACAGCAAGTCCAGTTACACCAAAATTATTGAGTGTATTAGGATTTACTTCTGGACCAACTAAGAACGATGCTCAATTCAGAACTGGTTTCCCATACATGGCAACGCCATGGAGAGGATTCGATTATCCAGAAAAAGCACGTTTTTAGCTTTGAGCAGTGAGCCATAAGCATTGAGATTTTAATACTCATCGCTCACCTCTTGAAGCTGATAGCTAAAATCAATTCATCAATTTTATTTAAAGATACTAATGAAAAAACTAATATATATGATTGGATTGCTGGCTTTAATATGCCAGTTCCCGTCGCAATCTTTGGCATCCTCACATCGAGAAGCCCCTCTAATTTCAAATGACCCTTTGGCAGATAACACCGACGTGTATGCCTTCAAGAGTCCAACAAATGCCGAGAATATCGTTCTAATTGCCAACTATATTCCTTTTGAACACCCTGCGGGAGGTCCAAACTGGTATTCTTTCGGTGAAAGAGTTCGTTATGAAGTTCACGTGGATAATAACGCAGGAACGCCAGGTGCTGATATCGTTTATCGTTTCACTTTTATGAAACAAAACGAAGACCCATCAACTTTCTTTTTGATTAGATTAGGAAAAGAAAACTTGAAGACCACTTACAATTGCGAGCGTAGCATGGACGGTGGAAGAAGTTTTACCACCATTATTTCAAACGGAACCGTACCTCCTCCAAATATTGGACCACGTTCAATCGAAAATACAACCGTTGGTTTGGGTGCAGCTTCTTACGATGAATTAGCAAAAAAGTCAATCATGACGGCTTCAACGGGAGAAAAAATCTTCTGTGGACCAGTTGATGATCCATTCTTTGTGGATTTGGGTGGTATTTTTGATGTAGGAAATGTTCGTCCAAACAGTGGAAAAGACGGTGTTGCTAAGTTTAACTGTCACTCAATTGTAATTGAAGTTCCAGTTTCAACTTTACAGAAAAATCGTAAGACCGTAGCAATGGCAAGTAATATTCTTGATGCTGACTATGTAATTGGTGTTTACGCTTCGGCGAGTCGTCAGAGAATCAGAACGTTTTATAGTGGTGGAGACATTGGAATGGACGG
>JAYUIP010000104.1:0-1094 GCA_043765945.1 Arcicella sp. | reverse complement strand
AAGGTTCAGCAATTTACAAAAAATGCTGAACCTTTTAAATATTCATGTTGCTGTTTACTGTTCCGTATAATGAAAAGTCAATCCACCATCCACATAATACGTTGAACCCGTAACGTATTTGGCATCATCCGAGGCTAAGAAGGCAACTACGCCCGCTACGTCTTCGGGTTCGCCCAAACGTGCTAAGGAAATGTTATTTTTGAGCGTTGCCAATAAGGCAGGGTCGCTCAGAAGTTTAGCGTTAATGGGTGTTTTTATGGCTCCTGGGGCAACATTATTCACTCTGATTCCCAAAGGTGCTAATTCTACTGCCAAGTTCCGCATTACCATTTGCATTCCGCCTTTGCTGGCACAATAGGGCGTGAAATTAGGAAAAGGTAATTCTTCATGAACGGAACTATTGTTAATCACAACGCCCGTGCGATTGTTTTCTTTCACAAATCTCACGAAGGCTTGCGTCAAGAAAAACATTCCTTTCAAGTTGGTATTCATCACGGCATCGTAATCCTTTTCTTGTACTTCCCAAAAAGGTGCATTGATTTCGATTCCTGCATTATTGACCAAAATGTCAACTTGTCCAAACGTGTCAAGTGCTTCTTTCATCATCGCAAAAACGGCTGGCACTTGCGAAATATCCGATTGAATAAAGTGGGCTTTTGCTCCCGTTTCTTCTATTTGACGAATGGTTTCTGCCACATTTTCATCGTTATTTCTTCCCGTGAAAACAATATTTGCACCTTCCTGAGCAAATCTGACGCATATTGCTCGCCCAATGCCACGTCCTCCGCCCGTAATGAGGGCAACTTTTCCTTTAAATCTTTTCATTAGTTTTCAGTTATTGAATTGTAAGTTCCTATTTTGTTTAACTGAAAAGTCTTTTTTAAAGTTCTCAGAACAACACTCACCGACGACGAAATGCCAGAATCAATTCTGTTCCGTGATAGACAAACATTCTTTCACCCTCGATGACAAAGTTTTGAGTGAGTGGCAACAAATCAAAAAAAGCTTTTTCTTTATCGGTAAAGTTGCAAGCAGATTTTGTGTTGCCAATGTTTTCAAAACGAACTCGGTTTTTGTCTAAATCCCTTAATGTT
>JAYUIP010000103.1:0-1097 GCA_043765945.1 Arcicella sp. | reverse complement strand
ACAAACTTCCCATCGTTTCATCTAATTTTATACTAAAATTTTCTAATTGTTCTTGTAAATTGGCATTATGTTGTCCAGAAAATTCAAAACATAATGATTTCTCATAAAATTGTCTAATCAAATACGTTTTTCCAACTCTTCTTCTACCATAAATTGCCAATAATTCCGCTTCCTCAGAAAGTAAGGTAGCGTTAAGAATTTGTTGTTCTTTTTCTCGTCCAATGAGCATATTTTTAATTTATAATCAGCCAAAACTGTGGCGAATATACAAGTTTTGGCTGACTATAAAAAATTAAACTCAGCCAAAACTGCAACAATGAGGTAGCTTTTGGCTGAGTTTAATTTGTTAAACTAAACATTCTCAGAATTTGTTACCTTTGTTAAATACTTTTACCAGTGATTCAAAAAGTAAAAATTCGGAATCACTATCCCATATATTCATGAATATTACTGAAATCCAGCATCACAACAATACTCCATTCGAAGACCTCGACCCTAAGCGTTTTATCATCATAAAAGGAGCAAGAGTTAATAATCTCAAAAATATTGATGTTGCCATTCCCCGAAATAAGTTGGTGGTAATCACGGGTTTATCGGGTTCGGGAAAATCGTCGCTGGCGTTTGATACACTCTTTGCGGAGGGGCAACGGATGTACGTGGAAAGCCTAAGTTCCTACACTCGGCAGTTTTTGGGACGGATGGAAAAACCTGATGTGGACTATATCAAAGGCATTTCTCCTGCGATTGCCATCGAGCAAAGAGTTTCTACAAAAAACCCCCGTTCAACGGTTGGCACAACTACTGAAATTTATGATTATTTGAAATTACTCTTCGCAAGAGCGGGCGTAACGATTTCGCCTGTGTCGGGGAAAGAAGTGAGCAAAGATACCATTTCAGACGTTGTGGACTATCTTTTCACGTTAAAAGAAAATACTCGGGTCATGATTTTAGCTCCGTTTTTCCTGAAACATGAACGAAAATTAGTGGAGGAAATGAAGGTTTTGATTCAGAAAGGATATACCAGAATTGTTGTTGATGGCGAGATAAAATTTTTGGAAGAATTATTAGACAATAAAGAAGAATTAAAGAACCTTCCA
>JAYUIP010000102.1:0-1098 GCA_043765945.1 Arcicella sp. | reverse complement strand
ATTTTATTTCAATGGGTGGAACAACTAATTCAGCGGCGGCATATTCAATTTTTGTCATTTCCTCAATTTCAGAACAGCCTTTTATAGATTTATCATCGCCAATTCCCACCAATAATGTGCCCCCCGAAGTATTGGAAAATGCCGTTAAAATTCTTGCGGCTTTATGAGGATTTTCAAACCTACTTTTGAATTCCAAGTGGGTGGACTCTTTTTGTTTTAATAATTTGAATAATTCGTTTTCTGACATTCGTGATGGTTATTGGGAATTTGTTGTTAGTTTATATAACGCCATTCACCCTAATTTGGTTGTGAATTCTAATCATTTGAGTAAATTTACGAAAGAAATATAAAATTATTTTCTTCATCCCAAAACAAACCACTCCTTGAAGCCTGAAACAAACACAGTACCTCTGAAAGCCTATCTATTCTTACTTTTAGGCGTTTTTTGCATAGCATGGTCTGCCATTTTTGTCAAATTAGCCAATGCACCCGCCTTAACTTCGGGCTTTTATCGTTACTTTTTTTGCTTCGTTGGATTAATTCCTATTTGGATTTACAAGAAGATAAAAATCCCCAATCAGCGAACACTTTTATGGATAATTTTGGGAGGATTTTTCTTCGTGTGCGACATGGGTTTATGGAATCTTTCTATCCTCAAAACCTCTGCTTCTGTCTCCACTTTATTAGCAAATAATGCTTCCATTTTCGTGGGTTTAGGATCATTAATTATATTCAAACAGAAACTTTCAGTGGTCTATTGGGTAGGACTTTTTGTGGCAATGGTTGGTGTTTTTACGGTTACAGGAAGAGATTTTTTTTATAATTCTAATCTGGGAACAGGTCATTTGATGGCAATTGGAGCGGCTGTATTTTATGCGGGTTATCTGCTTATTACTCAACAAGTTAGAGAAAGTATTGATGTCGTCAATTTCATGGGATGGTCATTAATTGCTTGTTTGTTTTTTTCTTATTTAATCTGTTGGCAACAGGATTTACAGATGCTAAATTTCAATAATCAAACGTGGTATGCCTTCATTGCTTCGGGCATAATTTGTCATTTGGCGGGGTGGTTATGTATCAATTATTCATTAGGATTTC
>JAYUIP010000101.1:0-3479 GCA_043765945.1 Arcicella sp. | reverse complement strand
TATGGATAATGGACTCTGTTTCAAGACTTTAAAAGGAGATGTTTTCATTAAAACTACCGTATCAAAAGAGGTTTCGAAGACAAAAATTATTGTGAGAGAAGGGGAGAAGGTTTTGTTTGAAGGAATGTCGGTTTTGAGTAATGGACAGGCGGCAGTGGTTTAGTATTTTGATTTTTCAATAACTGCCAGTAAAACATAAAACAGGTAAAAATACCCTTGTGTAAGGTTTGAAATTAGGGGAATTTTGAGGTTTAAAATTTACCCCAGCATTAATCGACTTTCGGTCTGAGCCATTGAACCATCGCAGGGAAAGAGTTGGTGTTATGTTGAGAAGCATTATGGGCATCGTAAGCCATACCCAAATATTGCAGCATCGGTAAGCCAATGTATTGACCCGACTGGAAAGTATTAGCAATAGATTCGCCTTGACCATGATAACCGTCTTTATGAAAAACCACTTCGAGGGGTGTATCAGCATCAAGGGCGGCGGCATAAGTCCAGGCAAGAGTCATAAAAGAATGGGTGGCAGCATCAAAATCGAGTTGAGCGGCAATGGGCGTGTTTAGCGTTGGGCGTACGTCGGCAGGGCATAAGGCAATGCTTCCCGCTTCGTGAAGAATGTCGCCAGGGAATGTAAGTAGTTCATTATCAATGACTAAGCATCCGTCTTTTATCAAAATGCCAGGCACGTAAGTTTCGACAGTGATTTTATTAAAGTGATAAGGAATGTTGATTTTTTCAAGAAAATTAAGAATAGCGGGGATGTGTTGGCGGTCTGTATGGTCAATCATTGGTTTGTGTTGTTATGATTAAAATTCATGCAAAGCTAATTTTTATTTACAAAATCAAACATGAATACTGTATTTTTTTTCACAAATAGGCAGATTAACAAAGTAATAATTATGCTGTACGCTGCCCAAATTATAACTACTTTTTCATTTTCAACCTTTTAAACAAATTACTATTATGACTGATGTTTATCTCGGCTTTATTGCCATGTTTGGTTTTAATTTCGCCCCACAGGGCTGGGCATTTTGCAGTGGGCAACTTTTGTCAATTGCACAAAACTCCGCCTTGTTTTCATTGCTTGGCACTACTTATGGTGGTGATGGTGTACAAACTTTTGGCTTACCTAACCTTCAAAGTAGAGTGCCTATCGGCATGGGAACAGGTGCTGGTTTATCAAATTATACAATTGGGCAGTCAGGCGGTACAGAAAATGTCACGCTTTTGACGACCCAGATGCCTGCACACACGCATCAAATGATGGCTTCGGGTGATACCCCAACATTGAATGTGGCAGGTGGTAATTCCTTAGCAACATCTCCAAGAAGTGGTACTCCAATGCCCAATATTTATGCAGCTGGTTTTACTACGCCCGTGGGAATGGGTTCGACTACTTCACAAGCTGGAAATAACCAACCACACAGCAACATACAACCTTATTTAGCAATCAATTATTGTATTGCATTGCAGGGAGTTTTTCCTTCAAGAAATTAAGTTTTGTATTGTTTTGATTGGCAACTCAGTATTTGGCTGAGTTGCCAATAATGTTTTTAGTGAAGCTTACAATTTTTGAAATAAAGTTACAAAACCAAAGTAAAAGATATTTTTAAAATAGTTTAACAATTTGTAAATCAAATAATTACCTCAAAATACATTGCCGTATAGTACCAAGAATTTAATTCTAAAAAAATCATGAGAACAACATTTACTTCTTCGTTTTTCACCCAAAAAATAATTTCGTTTTTGGCATTTTGCTTTATTTTGGTAAATACTCAATTATTTGCCCAAGTAACAGCTACTATCACTTTTGAAAACTTAAGCCCTGGTATTTATGGAGGTTCGCCATACACAAAGACATTTAGTTCACAAACGGGCGGCTTAAATTTTCTGGCTACGGGAAGATTTAAAATGCAAGGTAATCCAGGAAATGCAAATGGAGCAGGTTCGTCGGAGTATTTTATGGATTCAGGTGATGATACTGGACCCGCAGTTAATTCGGCAAATATTGGGGGTTTTAAGATTCAAAATTCAGCTACTTCGTTTAAGGTAAATTCATTTGCAGCCTACACCGCTTCTACCACAAATGGTAATAATAAAGTTACGAGTAATGTTACTTTTATTGGTACGAAGGCTGATAATACTACCGTTACTGGTGTTGTTACAATAACGCCAACTAATACGGGGTCTAATGTTCAGACAGGGCTTACTTTCACAGGTACAGCTTTGGATAATGTATATTTTACAAAATTGGAGTTTTCGCTACCGTCAGGTACGCAATATCTCGAATTAGATGATATAAATGTAACGACACAAGCCGTTACTACCAATCAACTTTCAATCAATGATGTAAGTTTAACGGAAGGCAACAGTGGGACAAAAAACTTTACTTTCACCGTCACAAGAACCGATAATACGGTGGCAAGTTCCGTACAGGTACAATCTGCCAATGGTACGGCAACGGCAGGAAGTGATTATTCAGTTTTTTCTTCAACAACCTTAAATTTTACGGTAGGAGGGGCTTTAACGCAGACCGTGACCGTATTGGTGAATGGTGATGTCACCGTTGAATCCGATGAAACTTTTACAATGACACTTTCAAATGCTTCATCAGGAAGTGTATTATTAGATGCGGTTGGAACGGGAACAGTTCTTGACGATGATGCCATCAGAGAAGATTTTGAAGGTGAAACGCAAGGTGGCACAACTTTTAGTCAAAGCGGTTTTAATTTTACCTCAACGGGTGGGCAAATTGTGAGACAAAGTTCTGGCTCTGGTTCGGGAGGTTCAGCGGGCTATTTAAGTAATACTGCACCAGGGAATACGGGCAATGTCGGGGGCTTTCAGATAACCAATACAGGCACAAGTTTTAATGTGTTAAGTGTAGATTTATGGACGGCGAACACCTCTGGCACACCGCCCAATTATGTCTATACACCCGCCACGGCAAGCGTAACTATTACGGGTACAAAGGCAGACGGAACAGGGACGGTTGCGGTAACGGTTAGCGTTGCCACCACTGGAAATCCTTTCGTGGTGGTTGATTTAACGGGTACAGCTTTAAACGGTGTTCAATTAACGGCACTTAATTTCTCTATATCGGGGGCAACTTTTTTACAGATTGATAATTTCAGATTTGGTACTGCCACAATCTCAAATACACAACTTTCTATTAACGATGTGAGTGTATCAGAAGGCACTGGCGGTGGCGTTACAACGGCTACTTTTACGGTTACTCGTACCAATAATACAACCGCTTTTACGGTTAATGTGTCTTCCTCTAACGGTACAGCTACCGCTGGTTCAGATTATACGGCTTTTCCATCAACTACTTTAACATTTACCAACGGTGGAGCATTGAGCCAAACCGTAAGCGTTAATATTATTCACGATGCCAGTATTGAGCCAAATGAGACTTTCAATATGACCCTTTCGGGGGCTACGAATGGTACTTTGTATTTTAAACAAGTAGGCAT
>JAYUIP010000100.1:0-3480 GCA_043765945.1 Arcicella sp. | reverse complement strand
CGATATATTCCAAATCGTCATAATCCTGAGCGAGTACACTCTCAATGGTTTGGCGAATGGTTTTGGCACTGTTGAAAGAAACGGTAATGATGGATATTTTCATGAATGAAATTACTATTTGGGTCTGCAAAGATAATCAAGGACTTTGGTTTAGAGAGGAGATTTATAAAGTTGATTCATTTTCTGACACTAAATGTTAGGAAGTATTTTAAATTTATTTTTTTAGAGGTGAAAATTTGGTTTTGATTGTTTGTTATATCATTGATTCTTTTGAAATTACAGTAAAATTTTAAATTATCTATAAAATCTTAATCATGGGTGAAATATCAAGGACTACGGGAATGTTTGGCGAGAATATCGTAAATGAATTTTTAAATATGATTGGCTGGCAAAGAACCCCTAATATTGAGTTTTTGTGTAATCAGAAGAGTAAGCATAAAAAGAAAACACATGATATTGATTTTTTTACAAGCTATATATGTCCACTTATTAGTGACACGAGAGCGGATGTTCATATTTCTGTCAAGTATACAAAAATTCCAAGTTCTGTAAAATCCACATTTGTAGATTATGCAAACTCAATAATTAATTCTTGTGAGTGTTTTCAACATGATGAGCAACATAATAATTTAGTTAGAAATAAGTTCGCCAAGAAGATTATTCGTACGCAAGTTGTCTTTTGGATAAATCATCAGGAAAATGAGGATTATAGTTTACTCAACAGTATTAAAAACTTAAATTCAGATTTTTCAGGTAATACTGATAATCTTTATTTAGTAGATAACAAATCAATAAATTTTATCTATAAATCTCTTAAATATGCAGAACTCCATTTCTCGGATGCCAAGTCTATTGATTTTGAATATCCATATACAGGATTAAATGGACGCATTGATGGAGGTCGAAAAACATCAGGTAAGATTTTGCCTGTACAGTTTTTAACCTCTCCCATTCTACCTTTAAGAATAACAACAAAAGAATCACATAAAATACTAATGATTTTCCTCAATGAACCTTTTGAGGAGGAAAGTTTTAAAAGAATTATGGGACTTGCTCAAAACTTAACAGCAGGATGGTGTAATAAGATTATAATTTGCTTTCCTGATTATCAAATTTTGAGACATTCTATTGCTTACAATAACGTGATGTCTATATTTTCCGAGAGTCAATTCTCTGAAATGGTTGATGTGAAGTCTTTTAGGGACAATTTTAAGAGTTTAGAGAATGGGCAAAATCTGAATATGTACGATGCTTTCGATGAAAATTCAGGAGAGTTCAACATCGAAACAATGTTGCCATATGGAGATCAATTACGACAATTACTTACCCAAAGTTATATTTACAAACCAGAATTGCAATCGTTATTGAGCAAGAGAGGAGTTTATTTTAATAAATCAACAGATAAAAATGATTTGATTCCACTACTTACAAAAAGTTTGATAAGTCCTGCCGAATTTACATTTCTTCGTAACAAACAACTTTCCAAAGAAAATGCTGAAAACGTAGTGACAGAAACTTTGGTTACTACTGAGAATAGTTCAATAAATCAAGTACTCAGTGGAACAGAAATGCCAATACAGAGAATAGTAGATGCAAAATATCCCAATTGTGAATTGATAAAACATTCACAATGGTTATTTGAAAAAGATGGAACAATGAAATTGCAGTATGATGTGCAAAGACACAATTTAACAAAAGACTGGGCTTCTCAAAAGTCGTCTCATAGCGGAGAAATAATTTTTAGACCATCTCAAAAAACATCTGACGGGCTTTCAAAGACAAATGTTGATATTGTTTCAACTTCGCCTGAAACGAAAGCAATTGGTAAGGAATTATTAAAAGAGGTCATGAAGTTGTTTAAGCAAGAAGGAGCAATTAAAAGAGAAGAGCAGCTACAAAAAATGCTTGTAACAGATTTTTCTAATAAAAATAGAACAGAATTTTTATTGAGTTTTATTGACGTAAAACCTGAATTTACGAGTTTGAATTTCAATGAAATAACCCATATTGATTTTACAATAAGTACCGATAAGACAATTACATTACCATCTGACATTGAATCACTTAAAGATAGATTAGAAGATTCAATTTTTACAGGAAGAGATTTACAAGACATACTATATATCAAGGATAAAAAATATAGAGAAATGTTTATTTTTTATACCATTACTGTAAAATATTTTTTTAAGAGTGAGGATATAGAAGGTTCATTTCAAGTTGAATTTGGCTTCCCAGATGCTAAAAAGGAAAATAATGATGAAAAAGCTGATTTCAACTTCAAAATTATTGAATTAACTCCATTCGTTCAAAGACACACCACCAATGTAGAGGAAAACAGATTAAAAGTTTTTGTAAAAGAAGAATTTAATAAACTGAAAAATTATAAATATGAAAATAGTGTTAAACAATTTGGAAAACAATTATCAATTATGGATTTGATAGAGAATTAGGTTTACCAAAAATATTTTACTCTAACTCCTTGTATTTCAAAAAGAAACCACTAATTTTGCAGTCCGATTTAGAGAACAACTATTTCTTCATTTTTATACGGGTTGGCAGAACTCGATAAAATTTAAAAATTATTCAGAAATAAAAATTATTTAAATCGTTCGTAAAGGTCAAAATTTACAATAGTGTTAGAACTGATATTGGATTAATTTGTTGAATGCCCAGCAATTAGTTTTAATGTTAAGCTACACAAGAAAATTCTTTCGTATCACAGGTTTCTGCCTGTCCCTGCACGAGTATATCTTGTCGCTTCTCTATTCATTTCACTACTTTTGTGAATTAATTTTATTTGCAAACATCTTAGTTTTTGCCGAATAAAATCCCGACCTTTGCAGTCCGATTTACATGGACTGTCGTGATGACACCCGTAAATCGCTCATTATCAATCAATTATTAACGTTTTATTCTAATAAAATGTCTGGAATTATCGGAAAGAAAATCGGTATGACCAGCCTCTACAATGCTGATGGCTCCGCCCTCGCTTGTACGCTGATCCAAGCTGGTCCTTGTGTAGTAACGCAAGTAAAAACAGTAGAAAAAGAAGGTTATAGTGCTATTCAATTAGCCTATGGCGAAAAAAAAGAGAAGCACACTACGCAACCTCTTTTAGGTCACTTCAAAAAAGCAGGTACCACTCCAAAGAAAAAACTCGTAGAGTTCAAATCTTTTGACACCGCACTTACCTTAGGAGAGACCGTTACCGCAGAATTATTCACCGAAGGCGACTTTGTTGATGCCGTTGGAACTTCAAAAGGTAAAGGATTTCAAGGAGTTGTTAAACGTCACGGATTTGCTGGAGTAGGTGGACAAACGCACGGACAACACAACCGTGGTCGTCACCCAGGTTCAATTGGTGCTTGTTCATTCCCATCTCGTGTATTCAAAGGTGTTCGCATGGCGGGTCGTATGGGTGGAAACCGTGTAACAGTTCAAAATTTACAAATCTTGAAAGTTTACGCAGACAAAAACCTT
>JAYUIP010000099.1:0-1100 GCA_043765945.1 Arcicella sp. | reverse complement strand
GCTTTCTTTTCAATCCTATTTAAGTCAATTGATAAATCTGGAATCACAAAGAAGTCAGGATTTTCAACGGTGCGAGCCATAAAAGATAGCCCCTTTTCAGTCATTTCTACCTGATTATTTTTCTCTTCAATCGTGAACATCAACGGAGCATCAGCTTCTGGCATTAGCTTCTGATTTTCAGCTAAGTAGATGTTCTCCGTTTCCTGCATGATTTGCTTGATACCCGTTTCAGAAAGGTATTTAATCACGGGACGAGCCTTTGGAAAACCTCTGTGAGCCCTAAATAAAGCCAATCCGCCCGCTTTTTTATCACCCGCTGCAATCAATTTCTTGGCTTCGATTAAATGGTCTTGCACAATTTTCTTTTGTTGTTCCACCATTTTTGCCACCAACGGATTGAAAGCATCAAACTCTTGTTCATCGCCACGAGCCATTGGTCCAGAGATAATCAAAGGCGTTCTGGCATCGTCAATCAAAACCGAATCTACCTCATCGACCATCGCAAAGTGGTGTTTGCGTTGCACTTGCTCTTCGGGCGTGCGTGACATATTATCACGGAGGTAATCGAAACCAAATTCGTTGTTCGTTCCGTAGGTAATATCCGCTAAATAAGCCTGGCGACGTTCGTCCGTATTGGGTTCATGTTTATCAATACAATCAACGGTCAAACCATGAAATTCAAATAAAGGGGCATTCCATTCAGAGTCACGTTTTGCCAAATAATCATTGACCGTAACTAAGTGAACGCCTTGTCCGCCGAGAGCATTGAGGTATGAAGGTAAAGTTGAAACCAAAGTCTTTCCCTCACCCGTTGCCATTTCCGCAATTTTTCCTTGATGCAAAACCACGCCACCAATTAACTGAACGTCATAGTGAATCATATTCCATACAATTTCATTACCCGCAGCCATCCATTTATTGTGCCAAATGGCTGTTTCTCCTATGATTTCAACGTTTTTCTTTTTGGCAGCAATGAATTTATCGTGAACCGTTGCAGGAACTTCTAATTTCTCATTTTCCGTAAAACGCCTTGCGGTTTCTTTTACGACGGCAAAAGCACGGGGCAGAATTTCCAATAAAACAACCTCTAATTGTTTATT
>JAYUIP010000098.1:0-1100 GCA_043765945.1 Arcicella sp. | reverse complement strand
TTCCTGCCAAATCGGTCAAAAATTGGAATTTGAAAGTGGGATGCTGATATAAATAGTGCATCAAAGGAACGATGGTCTCGGTAGTAGTAGTTACGTTCAAAAGTCCGTAATTTTCTACAATCCCGTAGATTCTCTCTTCGCCAAATTGTGCTACTAAATCTTGTGCTATTTGTTCGTTTGTCATCTTTAATTGTTGAATTGTTGAATTGTTGAGTTGTCGATATTTTTCAACAATTCAACAATTCAACAACTCAAATTTACTCTATTCCATAAGAACCCAAAAGGGCTTTGTATTCGTCTGATTCTCTACGTCTTCTTTGTTCAGACTTCGCAATTTCTTGAATTTGCATAAAGCCATCCAAAATTTGTTCTGGACGTGGTGGGCAACCTGGCACATACACATCCACGGGAATGATTCTGTCAATACCTTGCAATACTGAATACGTATCAAAAATACCGCCAGAGCAAGCACATGCACCCACTGAAAGCACCCAACGGGGTTCTGCCATTTGAAGATAAACTTGCTTCAAAACGGGTCCCATTTTCTTAGAAATTGTTCCCATTACCATCAAAATATCTGCCTGACGGGCTGAGAATGACATCCTTTCTGAACCAAATCGTGAAATATCGTAGTGAGAACCCGCAGTTGCCATAAACTCAATGCCACAACATGAGGTGGCAAAAGGCAGGGGCCAAAGTGAATTGGCACGAGCAAGTCCCACAAAATCGTCTAATTTTCCAGCGAAGAAACCTTGTCCTTCAAGCCCATTTGGGGCATCACCTGTTTTTATTATTCTATCGCTCATTTTTTCAATTATCAATAAACATTTATCAATTATCAAATCACTAATTATACCATAAATAATTACCTGCATAACACTTTGTTTACTGGTAATTGTTCATTGATAGCTGTTAATTGTAAGTTACTTTTCCCAAGTTAAAACGCCTTTTTTAATGACGTAAATGAAACCTGCCAGTAGTAATCCCATGAAAATAATCATTTCTATAAACATATCCATTGCTAAGGCTGATGAAGTTTTTATCCATCCCATGAAATTTACTGCCCACGGATACATAAAGATAATTTCAACATCAAAAAG
>JAYUIP010000097.1:0-1100 GCA_043765945.1 Arcicella sp. | reverse complement strand
AACTCGAAGAATATTTTGATGTTTTCGCCACTGATTTCCCTTTTATGGCAGGTTTTTGGCACTTTTGGGTTCCTTATGCCTTGTATCTTTCCATCTTTTTATGTGCCTTAGAGCTTGTACTTGGGGTGTGTTTATTGGTACAGTATAAACTCAAAACGGCTTCTTGGATTTTATTAGCAACCGTTATTTTCTTTGGTTTTCTTACTTTCTATTCGGCATATTTCAACAAAGTAACCGATTGTGGATGTTTTGGCGAAACCATTAAACTAAAACCCTGGACATCCTTTGGGAAAGATATGGTTTTAATGTTTTTTATTTTAATTATTCTTTGGCAACGAAATATTTTTGCAGATAAAAAAACTGGAATGTGGGTGGGAACGTCGATTGCTTTCTGTGCATTTTTAGCGATTTATGCCGTAAAATTTAATCCTCCTTACGATGGACTTCCTTACGCTGTTGGTCAAGATATTCCAAAAAATATGAAGCCTTCTGAACCATTGAAGTTTAAGTATATCTACGAGAAAGACGGTAAATCAGTAGAATTCAACGATATGCCTACGGATACTACCTATAAATTCAAGCAAATGATAACCTTGAATGAAGATGCCGCCAAAGCAAAAATTACGGATTATAATATATGGAAAGATGGTGATTCTACGGATTATAAAGCTGAAAGTTTTGTGGGTAAAAAGTTAATGATTATTGTTCCCGTGGTAGCAAAAGCAAGTACGGACGATATGGATAAGATTCGTGCTTTGGTTAAAAGTTTGGAAGGAACAGACGTGAAAATATGGCTTTTGAGTGGTTCGCCCGAAGAAGAAGTTGAAAACCTTCGTCACGAATTTCAATTAGGAATCCCCGCTTTAAGTTCAGATACCAAGGTTTTGAAAACCATCGGTAGAGCAAATCCAACGCTATGGTTGATTAAAGATGGTATTGTAAAAGGAAAATGGGCTCATGCAGATGTGCCTGAGAAGGGTGAGATTTTGGAATTGTTAAAATAATAAAACTATGCAAACTGCAACAGCACAAATATTCATTACGGCTTTTCAGACATTGCCTAAAAATGAACAGTTGGGAGTTTATCATTGGATAAAAGA
>JAYUIP010000096.1:0-3490 GCA_043765945.1 Arcicella sp. | reverse complement strand
CAGAATCACGTGCTTTGTATGCTTCAAATGTTGCAAAAGCCATTCAAAATGCTTGGGAGAACGAATTATCCTCAAGAGACAAAAAAGAAATGTTGTTGGATGAAATAATTTTTGGGCAAGATTCAGACCCCAAAGATATCAAAAGCGTTGAAATTAATAAGTCCTTGATGTCTAATATTGATGAAATTGAAGAGGTTTTAGGTATTAAAGAAGAAGTAAGAATTGATCCCGTTAAAAAGAAGAAAGTTGAAACCCCAACGGTAGTAGTTCCTGTTAAAACAGAGCCAGTTGTTGAATCAGAAAACGTGACTTCAATGGGAAATGTTGATGAAGTGAAAGAAGCCATCGAAAGTACGAAGATACAACCGTTAAAAATTGAGAATCTTGCTGCTGTTAAAAAAACTTCATTAACCATTAATAATGACGAAATTGAAGCTGATTCTGTTTATTCAATTCCACAGGTAAATCCAATGTTTCCAGGGGGACAGAATGCCATGATAAGTTTTTTTGCCAAAAATATTATCACACCTGAAAGCGATGGAAAAAATGTGAAAGGTAAGGTTTTTGTACGTTTTGTGGTTAAGAAAAATGGAGAATTAGCTAAAATATATTTGGTAAAAGGACTAAATGAAGTTTGCAATAAAGAAGCACTTCGAGTTATCAAAAAAATGCCTTCTTGGATACCCGCTATGCAAGAAGGAGAGAAAGTTAATTCGTGGCATACTTTACCGATATATTTTGAAATAGAATAAATAAAGACGTTGAATTAAACCCAAATTAATCACAATTTTTAACCCTTTACTTTTAGAAACTTTATTGATTTACAGCCCTCTTGATGTTCAAGAGGGTTTTGTATTGGTATAAACTCATTATTTTTTACTTACAATTGTCAGCGTATAACAATTATTGATTAATTTTGGTTGTAGAGAAATACCATAATTAAAATTTTACTAACCATTAACCATTATCCATCCATTCACTAAAATCAGAATCTTCTTATGTTAAAATCTTACAAATTTCTGTTGTTAACAGTTTGCCTAACTGTTTGTAGTTTTGCCATTTTCGCACAGGGCGTGAAAGGTGTCATTAAGGATGCTACCACAAATCAAGGAGTTCCAGGAACTTCTGTTGTTGTGGAAGGTCGTTCTTCAGGAACTGCCACCGATAACAACGGTAATTACACGCTTAGGCTTCCTGCGGGTACTTACAAAATTAAAATCAGTTCGGTTGGTTATGAAACAACCACCATTTCAGCCAATGCTTCTGGAACGGAATTTACAGTTTTAGATGTCGTTCTAAAAGAAAGTACCTCAACACTTCAAGAAATTGCCGTGATAGGTTCACGTTCGGCAACCGCTCGTACAAACATCCAAACGGCAACGCCCGTAGACGTTATTTCAACGAAAGAACTGAAGTCTTTTGGACAAGTGGATGTTGGGCAAATTTTGAATTATGTTGCTCCATCATTCAGTTCAAACCGTCAGACAGTAACGGACGGAACTGACCATATTGACCCAGCTTCTTTGCGTGGTTTAGGTCCTGACCAAGTGTTGGTTTTGTTGAACGGAAAGCGTCGGCATACTTCATCATTAGTAAACATCAATGGTTCTGTTGGTCGTGGTTCAGTTGGAACGGATATGAACGCCATTCCTGTGGCAGCCATCGAAAGAATTGAGGTTTTGCGTGATGGTGCAGCAGCTCAATATGGCTCTGATGCCATTGCAGGCGTAATTAACATCGTTTTAAAGAAAGGATACACAGGAACAATGGCATCTTTAACGTATGGCACAAACATGACAACGTTGAATTATACTGCCCCAGTAATTGGTAGTACAACCCCAAAAAGCCATAGTCACAGCATTACAGACGGACAAGTTTTTCAGTTTGATTTCTCAAAAGGATTTCGTTTAGGAAAAGAAGGTTCAGTAACTATTTCAGGACAATATAATGACCGTGGGCGCACCAGTAGAACAGGTTTAGACAATGCTCCAACCATCTTTTTAGGAGCAAATGCAGGTTTCCCTGGAACACCAACGGGACAAACGCAAGATGCTTTTAGAGCAAAATTAGTAGCAGATGATGCTGCCCTTGCTTTGAGTCGTAACTATAACCGTGAGAACATGATTTACGGTAATTCATCGGCAAAAAATTACGGAATTTTTGCGAATGCAAGTATTCCATTGGATGTTAATTCGGAAATTTATTTCTCAGGAGGATACACGTTCCGTACAGGTCAGGGATTTGGAAATAATCGTATTCCTGTAGCTCGTAATCAACAACCTGTCAAAGCTGATGGAAGTCTTTTTTATCAAGACGGTTTTTTACCAGGCATTGAGACAGAAATTTATGACAAATCTTTTATTGGCGGATACAAAACCAAAATTGGCGAATGGTCAATGGATGTGAGTAATGTTTATGGAAATAACTCGTTGCAGTTCACTGTTTTCAATTCTGGAAATGCTTCATTACCAGCATCAGATATGCAACAAAGCACTTTTAATGCAGGTAAATTATCATTTACCCAGAATACTTTCAATTTAGATTTTGCCCGTAATTATCAAAAAGTTGGTGGTTTTAATTATGTTAATCTTGCTTTTGGGGGTGAAATCAGAATTGAGAAATTTAGAATTATGGCAGGTGAATTAAACTCCTATTTTGGTGCAGCCATTCAAAGACCAACAACTTCTATAATTGTGGGTGGACCAGCCCAAGGAACAACTGCCGCAGGTCCAGGTTCACAAGTATTTCCAGGGTATCAACCATCGGATGAGATTGATAGAACTCGTGATAATGAAGCCATTTATGCTGATTTTGAGGCTGAAAAAGGAAAGTTGTTGTTAGGATTGGCTGGTCGTTTCGAGAATTTTAGTGATTTTGGTTCGACCATAAACGGTAAAGTCTCTGCACGTTTTCAGATTACTAACGGAATTGCTATTCGTGGGGCAGCAAGTACGGGCTTTAGGGCTCCATCTTTGCACCAACGTTATTTCCAAAATACAAGTACGCAGTTTCTTAATGGCGTAGCTTCAAATACTTTAACGGTAAATAACGACAACGACATTGCCCGTAAAACAGTTGGAGTTGATGCTTTAAAACCAGAGAAATCGGTAAACTTATCCTTAGGTTTAACGGCAAGGTTGGGTAATTCAGCTACTTTAACCGTTGATGCTTATCAAATTGATATTACAGACCGTATCGTTTATTCAGGTGCTTACACAAGAGCTCAAATTGGAATTACAGATGCCACACAATTTCCAGGTGTGAACAATGTACGTTTCTTTGCTAACGCAGTAAACACCAGAACACAGGGAATCGATATTGTGGCAACTGACCGTATTCAGTTAGGAAAAGGTAAGTTAATTCTTTCGGCGGCATTGAATTTTAACAATAATAAAGTAACGGCTTTAAATAGTACGCCTTTAATTGATGCTTCAAAAAATAATGACCCAGCCAACAATCCAGCTTCATTCTTCCGTACATCACTATTTGA
>JAYUIP010000095.1:0-1104 GCA_043765945.1 Arcicella sp. | reverse complement strand
TCTTCTTGGTTTTTTGTGGGTACATATAAATTATCAGATAACTTTTTTACTTGAAAATCTCTGGTAATAAGTCCGTCACTTGAAATCTTACTTTTATTCTGACTATTGAGAATATTATTTTTAAAAATCACTCCATCAACTTTATCATAAGCTACAACAGGATAATTATCTGCTTCATGGTTATAAATCAGATTATTGGCAAATACGGTACGTTTTGGTCTTGCCGAACGAATTTCAGAGGCTGGCAAAACCGCCTTTTTATCAATATTTGCCCCTACACTAAACTGAAAAGGAGACTGGCAATCAACGAAGCTATTATAGGCAACCACCACATCTGTAACTTGCATATAGCGGTTTAAAGATGACTTTGGTACACCATTCATCACGGCAACGGCACTTCTAAATTCTTTGCCTTTTATCTTATAAAAGTAATTATTGGTAATCCAATGACCAGTCTTTATTACTCTGATTCCGCCAATAAATTCTGAATTGTCATTGCCAATAAAAACGTTACCATCAATGGTACAGTAATTTCCGTGTCTTATCACCAAAGAACCTTCGCTTTCAAAAAATACGTTATTCCTATAAGTATTATAATTAGATTTATTAGAAATCACTTCTACTTCGCCATTGCAGCGGTCAAAAAAATTATTGGCAACATTAGTATAAGAAGGAGTCATGGAAGTTTCGCTTTCACCAATTTGAATGGTTTCGCCATGCGGTCCACCCTTGCGAGGTCTTGGTCCAAAATGGTTATTTATAATTTGGTGATAATTATTAATATGCTCATTGCCGTCTAAAAATACCCAAACCGTTGAACCAAAATTTGATTTACCAATAATATTGCAATGGTCTAATTGGTTATTTATACCCCAAAACTCTACCCAATGGTCGCTAACTTCTCTATTAGGCTGGGTAAATTCATCAATTACGCAATTGGAAACCGTACAATGATTGGCAAATTTTTCATCATTTATTTTAAATTGAATGACACTTTTAGATGGCGTATAGCCATTTTTAAAGCATAAATCTTTAACTTCTATATATTCGCCACCCAATTTTAAATCAGAAGCACCTTCAATGCTTACTTTGCCAGCGGTTTCT
>JAYUIP010000094.1:0-3496 GCA_043765945.1 Arcicella sp. | reverse complement strand
GTCCGTTCATCCCTACGCCCACAAGCATCACATCTAAACCATCTTTTGAAGCAATAAATTCATTAATTTTCTGACATTCAGACTCTAAATCTTGGGCTTTTGCATCGAAATATCTAATGCGTTCTGCGGGAATATTTAAGGGAATTAACAAATTTTGATAAATGCCATACTTGCAAGAACCTTCATCGTTTTCGTCCATTCCAACCCATTCATCAAGCCCAACGAAAGTGCATTTTTCAAAGAGTTTTCTATCTGATTGAGCCAAGAATTTGCACACGCCCAAAGGGGTATCGCCCGAGGCAATGCAGATTAGAGCCTCTGGTTTTTGCTTCAAAACATCAATGATTAGATTAGCAGTTGCTTCGGAAAGGATTTCGTAATTTGGGAAAGTTTGTATGGTCATGATTGTATTTCAAGATTTTGCATAAAAAAACCACGAGCCTAAACCCGTGGTACAATATTAGGAATCAAAAATGTCTTTAACTACAACTTTGGAAATTTCATTTTATAATCCACATCAACTCGTCCTTTCGTAATTTTTGCCAATTTGTTTTTCAACATTCGTTTCTTTACGGGATTCAAATGATCGGTAAAAAGAATGCCGTCAATGTGGTCATATTCATGTTGAATAATTCTTGCGGCAAGTCCTTCGTGTTCTTCAATATGTTCTTTCCAATCAACATCGAAATACCTAATCGTCACATACTCTGGACGATAGATGTCCTCACGCACGTCTGGAATCGACAAACAGCCTTCTTCAAAACCCCAATCATCACCGTCTTCTTCCAGAATTTCGGCGTTAATGAACACCTTTTTGAAGTCAATTAATGATGGGTCAATTTCTCGTTCTTTCATGTCTTCGCCTTCATTAAAAGGGCGACCATCAACCACAAACATTCTTACATTTAATCCAATTTGGGGTGCTGCCAAGCCTACGCCTTTGGCATTATACATGGTCTCGAACATATCTTCCGAGAGTTTTTTTACATCGTAAGACTTGTCAATATCAACGGTAACTTTTCTTAAAACGGGGTCTCCGTAGGCAACTATTGGGTAAATCATCGTTTAATTATCTGTTATTAGTAATTGATTATCAGTTGAATTCTACACAAAATCATCTTCAAATAACCAATCTATCATGCAAAATTAATGAAAAAAATTGAAAGTCTGGGCTAAAAACCAGTAACTAATAACCAATTACCAATCACTAAACAATCGCCTGACGAACTCTCACCAATTTCTCCAAAAGCCTTTCTAATTGGTCGAGAGGCAACATATTTGCTCCGTCCGATTTGGCAATTGATGGGTTTGGATGGGTTTCAATGAACAAACCTTCCGCTCCAACGGCAATGGCTGCTTTGGCAATTGTTTCAATCATTTTTGGATTGCCACCCGTTACGCCCGTACTTTGGTTAGGGCGTTGCAACGAGTGCGTGCAATCCATCACAACGGGAACACCGTGGGCTTGCATTTCAGGAATATTTCTGTAATCAACCACCAAATCTCCGTAGCCAAAAGAGTTTCCTCTGTCAGTTAAAAATACCTGTGCCGATGGGTTTTCATGGAGGACTTTTTCAACCGCAAATTTCATCGAAATGCCCGACATAAATTGCCCTTTTTTAATATTAACAACTTTGCCCGTTACTGCCGCAGCTGCCAGTAAATCGGTCTGACGGCACAGGAAAGCAGGAATTTGTAGAACATCTACGTATTTTGCCGCCATCGTTGCCTCTTGCGACTCGTGAATATCTGTCACCGTTGGAAGGTCGTAATAATCCCCAACTTCTTGCAAAATCTCCAAAGCCGTAATGTCTCCGATACCCGTGAAAGAATCCAATTTCGTGCGATTTGCCTTGCGATAAGAGCCTTTGAAAATAAAGGGAATCCCAAACTGGTCAGTGATTCCCTTGATTTTTTCAGCAATTTCAAAAGCCAAATCACGGTTTTCAATCGCACAACTTCCAGCCATGAGGAAGAAGTTATTTTTGTCTGTATTTTTTAGTTTTGGGATGTTCATGTTTTGTTGGAATGCCGTTGGCAACGCAGATTTTCGCAAATTTTTTTAATAGGTAAATGACTTGAAGTTTTCATAGTTACCTTTTAATTTTTATAACAAATAAAAAAATCCTTTTAAATCTGCGTTGCGAAGCATCTGCGTCATCGGCGTTCCGTTTTTATATAAAATTTACTTCAACAGATAGTATAATTCCAAATTTCTCTGAAACAGAAGCCTGTACTTTTGCTGATAATGCTTTAATTTGTTCGCCGTTTCCTCCACCATAATTTACTAAAACTAAGGCTTGGCGAGCGTGAACGCCTATTTGCCCGTCTCTAAATCCTTTCCATCCTGCTTGTTCAATGAGCCACCCTGCGGGAACTTTGACGGTCGTTTCGTTGATTGGATAGCTTGGAATATTCTCAAATTTTGCTTTTAATTCATCGTATTGAATCTTCGTGATTTCTGGATTTTTGAAGAAACTGCCTGAATTCCCAATTTCGGCAGGGTCGGGTAATTTGCTTTTTCGGATACTGACAACGGCGTCACTCACGGTTTTGATGCTCAATGATTTAACATTCATTTCTTCCAACGTTTTCTGAATATCTCCGTAAGCGACTTTATAAACGGGTACTTTATTTAATTTGAAAGTTACCGAAGTAATCACATATTTCCCTTTCAATTTATGTTTGAAAATACTTTCACGATAACCAAAATGACAATCTGATAATTTAAAAGTTTCAATTTCCAACGTTTCCAGATTCAGAGCCTGTAATTCTTCAAAAATATCTTTTATTTCCACGCCATACGCCCCAATATTTTGCATGGGGGAAGCTCCGACCGTTCCAGGAATTAGCGAAAGATTTTCCATACCAGCGTACTGATTTTCCACGCAATACATCACTAAATCGTGCCAAACCTCGCCTGCACCCGCTTGAATGTGTATGTAGGAATCATCTTCAAAAACTTTATCAATACCTTTCAGATTAATTTTTATGACTAATCCATCGAAGTTTTTTGTAAGTAAAATATTACTTCCTCCACCCAAAAATAGTTTATCAATTGACTGATAATCAGGATTTTGAAGGATAGATTTAAGTTCTTCAACGGATTGAATTTCTACGAAAAAACGAGCCGTAGCTTCTAATCCGAAAGTATTGTATGGTTTTAGGGAAACGTTTTGTTGTATCTGCATTTGTAATAAATAAAGCCTCAACAAAGTTACAATTAGCAAAGGGTATTTCAAGTATTTAACAAAAATTGTATCTTTGATGAATGGTTATTAGTTATTGGTAAATTGTTACTTGTAAGTCAAATGAAGCCAATAACCATTAACTGATAACCAATAACTAAATATATTATGAAAAAATATAATCCTTTCATTTTACTGATTTTATGGCTTTTTGCCAGTGCTTGTGTCTCAACAACTGTCATAAAAGGCGATGGAAATGGTTCGAGTACAACGACTACTTCCGGTGGTTCGACCACCTCGCAATATCC
>JAYUIP010000093.1:0-1106 GCA_043765945.1 Arcicella sp. | reverse complement strand
TTCCAAAAATCCACTCAAAAGGTATTCTTCTTTCAGTGGTTGTGGGGCAAGTTTTGGGTAAATACACGATGAACCCAAGAACATCAATTTCTTTACGTCCGTTTCGTAGGCACTATGGATTACGTTGTTTTGAATGGCTAAATTTTCGTATAAAAAGTCGGCTCGGTAGGTATTATTAGCAACGATTCCGCCTACTTTGGCGGCTGCCATAAAGACGAATTCTGGTTTTTCGGTTTGGAAAAAGTCTGAAACAGCTTGTTGATTACGAAGGTCAAGTTCTTTGGAGGTGCGGAGAACAAAATTATGAAATCCTTTTTCTTGTAATTTTCGATGAATTGCCGACCCAACCATGCCTCGGTGTCCTGCAATGTATATTTTTGAATCTTTCTCCACTTGTGAAAATTGCTAAGTTTTAAGTTATTAAGTTGATAAAAAATACTCAGATGAGATTTTTAACTACATCGAGTACTAAAATGGAATGAATATTGTTAGCTTTTGCTAAGAATAAAATTCGTAAATTTCCGTTTTACAAAGGTAATACATTCGTTTTAATCATTCCTTTAATGAAAACTCTTTCTCTTTTATTTTCAGTAATTCTAATTGTTTTTGCCAATAGTTCCTTTGGTCAGTCGGACGAATTTAAAACAAAAGCAAAGCCACAAACCGACACTTCCGCAAAGAAAAAAGGCGGGATTTTAGGTGGTTTAATTCAAACCGATATTTTGGATAATATCAAGAATGCTAAGAAAACGATTAAGGATGTTAAAGAAGACATTAAAAGTAATAAAGAAGAGTTTAAAAGACTTAAAGGAGAAGCGGGTGACCTTTCAGCGGATTTAGGGTTAAAAATTGGAAAGTCGAAAAAGAAAGGTAAAGTAAAGAAAAAACCGAAGGATGAATATGAAGATATTAAATTTGAGCTTCGGATTGGTGAATACGGTTCGGGTACGAGATTGACGATTGAGGAGATTAATGTTTTGCGTAATCCTGACGAAGCCGAACCCAGTATTTATGCCAAAGAAATCTGGTGGTACGACCCAAAATTGAGACGAGTTACCAATGTTCCACGAAAAGATAAAGACTACGGTGAAGTATGTCATGGTCCT
>JAYUIP010000092.1:0-1107 GCA_043765945.1 Arcicella sp. | reverse complement strand
TGGCGGCTCGTGCTTTTTCATTTGTCAAGGCATCAACTTGTTGCGGTAATTGCGGGTTTCCTCTGTCTGAACTTCCTTGTGAATAGGGGTATGGTAAGCCTTCTGTATAATCTGTGTTTCCTTTTTCGTATTTTTTGCCCCCTTTATGATTTGCATATCTTCTGGCTCTGGTAAATCCCATCTGAAGAAATTTTCTTGCTATATCCGCCCCCACAAACTCATTATTTTTTAAATAATGCTCAAATAATTCAAATATCTTCTGAGCAGATTGCTGGGCAATTTCCTCATTTTTGAATTTCCAAAATGGTAAAATTTCTGATTTATAAGGTTCAACCAACAAAACACCTTGTTCGCCTATGCCTATACGATACAACTCTGGATGAAGTCTGAAATCTATAATTTTAAAATCTAAATGATAAGGGAAGGCATTAAGTTTTTGCATATAAATCTATTCCTTTTTTTTGTCTTCATCTGTTGTATCTTCTTGCATCAATTGCACCATTTCTACGTATTCTTTTGCAATTTCTTTAATTTCCTCTTCTGTTTTGTGTTCAATATTTATGACTGAATTACTGGCATTATCGTGCGACGAAACAAGTTCGTTTAACTTTAAATGCAAAGCGGCAGAAAAATGATTAAACCACTTTTGAATCATAAAAAAAGCAAGAAATGTAATCGCCAAGAAAACATCACCAATACATTCGTGCAAATCCTGTTTGTAAAATTCTTCCTGACTAAGCCAGTAACCCACTGTAACTAATGCAATCACAAAAGTGATTGAATTACCAAGAATAGAAAGAACTAATGAAGTAAGTTTATCAAAACGACTTTCTAAACTGCGATATAATTTTTGCATAAGACACTATATTTTAAAAGAAAAGGTGGTTAAATAAATTGTATAAGACGGTCATAAATAATTAAGTAGTAAATAGTTCGGAACACGCTGTTTGCAGTATTCAGTCAATCAAAAGTAATATAACTAATTCATTATTAGTAACTTAATGCACAGATTGATTTACTACCAACTGTGCGTTCCGAACTAATTTTTACTGCCTACTTGTCATAATTCATTTTTCGTTAATTCTTGCATGGTTTTCACTTTTTCAT
>JAYUIP010000091.1:0-1107 GCA_043765945.1 Arcicella sp. | reverse complement strand
CAAAATGGGAGGATTTGGATTTAGAGAGAAATCAAGTAGAATCGGAATTTAATGGTTTGAAAACCTTCCAAAAACAATATAATATTCCTGTAAATATTGGAGAATTTGGAGCGTATTCAAAGGCAGATATTGCCAGTAGGAACAAATGGACAACATTTTTGGCTCGTTGGTTTGAACAACAAGGATATAGCTGGAATTATTGGGAATTCAGTGCGGGCTTCGGAATTTATGACCCCGCAACCAGTACTTATAAGCAATCTTTGGTGGATGCTCTCATCAAAAATCCAATGCCCGAAGCGAAAAAATTACCCACAAAAGAACTTTATAAAAGCAATTTTATTAATAACACAGAAGGTTGGGGCGTTTCAGTTCAATCAGGTTCACAAGCCAATTTAACCAAAAATTCTAATTTAATTGTGGATGTAAAAACATCTGTTTTAAATGGTTGGCACGTGCAATTGACCAAAACCGATATTATGCTTGAGAATAAGAAAAGATACTTGGTAACAATCCGTGGATTTGCCGATAAAAATGTGGGTGTTACTAATTACATCGGACGTTCTTCGGGTGATTATGCCAGTTATTCGGGTTATTCATCATTGAATTTTGGAACTGATGAAAAGGACATGACTTATATTTTTACCATGACTCAACCCACTGATAATAAGGCACGTATGAGTTTTGATATGGGTACAACGATTGCAAAATTTACGATTACAAGTGTCAAAATAGATGAAATCTTGGAAACGATAGCAGTTGTGGTTTTAGGGAATGAAGAGGAGGATAATGATACCACAATCATTGCCCCAAATCCAACGGGAGGGATTTTACGAATTGAGAATTTAGATCAAATTAGTACGCTTGAAATGAGTGACGTAGCTGGTAGGATTTTTTTAGAAAAAAACGTAAAAGGTCAGAAAAGTGTGGAAATTGATTTGTGTAACAAATCGGAAGGAATGTATTTTTTAAAACTCAAAGGGGATAAAAAAGAAATCGTGCGGAAGGTGATGAAGAGATAAAGGATTGTTCATATTGTTGCGGCATAATTTTTGCTCTAAACTACCAAATAAATGCACGTTTTCCTAATTGCCCAAGTAAAGGTGTTTT
>JAYUIP010000090.1:0-3504 GCA_043765945.1 Arcicella sp. | reverse complement strand
TGAAGCAGCTAACATCACTGATGTTCCTTTACAAATCGTTAAAATAGAGTCTTTAACAACGGCAGCCCAAGCACAAGGCTTTATACATTCAGGAAGTTGTACACAAAAATCTTCTTGCGAACCACAAAACCAAGTTTGCTTGCAATCTTTGATTTGGAAAAGCATTGCTCTCAAACAAATACTTGCCCCAGAACCAGCACCACTAATTGTCACATTCTTACAATATGTCTGCCCTGGAAGAAGTCCTCCTGGAGGAGCAAAAGTATTGGGTGAGTAAATAACACCAGACGTTGAACTGATTAAATTAATGTTAGTAGCAACATTAGAAGAGTTGTTTTTAATACAGATAGTGGCAGTATAAACTCCATTTTTACACACAATTTCTTTAGCAAATATATCTAAACATTCTTTACAATTTTTAATATTGACGGAAGTATTAGCAACGTATCTGCAACATTTTCCAATTTTAACAACGACTGTATAAACGCCCGTATCAAGCATTGCGACGTTAGTAACCGTTGGATTTTGTTGATTAGAAGTAAATCCGTTAGGTCCCGTCCAAGCATAAGTTGCACCCGCTAAACCAGTTGAAAACAAATTAAGCGTTTGCCCAGCACAAACCGGAGTGCTGGAAGAACTATTAGAAGCAGCTGTAAAAGCAAATGGTGTTGTATTAATCGTAACTTTTGCAGCCATCCACCAGCATTTTGCGTCAGTGTCACGAGCCAACACAGCAATAACGTTTTCACATTGCAAAACTTGGATGGGAATATTCACCTTTTTGGCGGTGGCATTTCCCGAAGCAATGGCAATTCCATTGACAAATAAAACATAAGTGTCTGCCGCTGCAATATCAATTGTAACCGACTTTACTTCACATAACTGACTAATTGGAAAGCTCTTACGGAAATAACACGTACGCAAAGAATTCGTAGCAGGATACCAAATTTTAGGAGCCCCCACCACGCCCATCTGAACTACGCCACAATTAACATTGCCACCACCTGGTGCAACCCAAGAAGCATTGGGGACAAAACTAAGCGTGTTCCAATTAGCAAAATTTGTACTCGTCACACGCCAAGAAGAATCGGTGGCAAAAGTAGTGGTTGCCGCTTTTATCTGTACAAAAGACAGAAGGAAAAAGAAAAATGGCAAAATAATTGAAGGCAAAAAAGCCTTAGCTCTAATGATAAATTTACGGTTCATAATGAGTATTGTTAAAGTGGAAAATGTTAGAAACTTATACGTTGATTATTAGGCATTTTTACAAAGACACAGAAAAATAATTTTGGTTGTAATCGGTAAAAATATAGTATTTCATAAGTAAGTGTTGCTATACTCCAATATTTAGAGAACAACAGCAAAAAATGACGTAAAAGCATGAACAAATCAACTCTATTAACAGAGAGAATCATACTATAAAACCATTTAAAACAGAATACTTAGATATTTTTAAAATACTTAGGAAGGGAAATACAAAATATGCGGTTGAATTATAATTGAATCAAAATAATTATACACACTCCAACGAAATTAGAATGCAACAAAAATCAAACGTAAAAATAAATTTAAAAATGGTAAGGACTTAGGAAATGGGAAATCGAATTTGTTTGAGAAACTTAGGGCTGTACGAGAAATGAGTTAGTAATATTAAAGTATTTTAGGGAATTATCCAAATATTTGGGCGTATTTTTAGCTGTTAGTAATTTTCAAATTCACAAATTTTCATATTCTTTCTATTTATTAATATCTTTGTGGGCTATGCAACGCAAACTCATTCTTTCAAGTCCACTTCTGGAAATCACCATCAGCCGTCTCTGTCAGGAATTGATAGAGAATCATCAGGATTTTGCTGATTCCGTTATCATTGGTCTGCAACCCCGAGGCATTCATTTTGCCAAACGAATTCATCAAGAATTGGAGGATATTACCAAGGTAAAAATCCCTTTTGGATATTTGGATGCAACCTTCTATCGAGACGATTATCGTCGCCGGGAATTGGTGAAAGCCAACGAAACAAAAATCTCCTTTGTCATTGAAAATAAGCGAGTTATCTTGATTGATGATGTGTTGGCAACAGGCAGAATGGTGCGTTCAGCCTTAGATGCCATGACTGCTTTTGGTCGCCCAGAAAAGGTGGAATTATGCGTTTTAGTGGACAGAATTTATAACCGAGACATCCCAATTCATGCAGATTATGTGGGAAAAAAAGTGAATACTTTGGACACTGAAAAGGTATTGGTGGAATTGCAAGAACAAGGACACGAAGCTGATAAAATTTGGTTGATAACTAATTAGGGATTTGGTAAGTTGATATAAACTGGCAACAATTTAGGTGTCAATTACCCAATCCCAAATTACCTAATCCCCAATCCCTAAACAAAAAATATGCAAAAACTTAGTACAAGACATTTGTTAGGCATAAAAGACCTCACGCCCGAGGATATTGAACTCATTATGGCAACCGCTCGTGAATTCAAAGAAGTCATTAATCGCCCCATCAAAAAAGTACCTTCTTTGCGTGATGTAACGATTGCGAATGTCTTTTTCGAGAACTCAACTCGAACTCGTTTATCCTTTGAATTAGCCGAAAAACGCCTCTCTGCCGATACTATAAACTTCTCAGCATCAGGAAGTTCGGTTAAAAAAGGGGAAACACTTTTAGATACCGTCAATAATATTTTAGCCATGAAAGTGGATATGATTGTGATGCGACACGCCAGTCCTGGAGCTCCACATTTTCTATCGAAACATATCAAAGCCAACATCGTGAACGCTGGTGACGGTACGCACGAACATCCAACTCAAGCTCTTTTGGATTCGTTTTCAATGCGGGAGAAATTAGGAGGAGATTTAACAGGAAAGAAAATTGCCATTATCGGTGACATTCTCCATTCAAGAGTTGCCTTATCTAATATCTTAGCCCTCAAAAAACAAGGGGCTGAAGTTACGCTTTGTGGACCTTCGACCTTGATTCCCAGATACATAACCGATTTAGGCGTAAAAGTTTCGCATGATGTCAAAAAGACTTTGGCTTGGTGCGATGTGGCAAACGTTTTGAGAATTCAATTGGAGCGTCAACAAATTAAATATTTCCCTTCCCTTCGTGAATATTCTTTATACTTCGGAATTAATAAAAAAATGTTAGATGATTTGAATAAAGAAATCATCGTGATGCACCCAGGACCCATTAATCGTGGCGTTGAATTATCGTCCGATGCCGCAGATTCGCACCATTCAATTATTCTTGACCAAGTGGAAAATGGCGTTGCCGTGAGAATGGCAGTACTTTACTTGTTGGCAGGACAGAATTAGAGTGTAAATCGAATCTTCCGATTCGAATGAAAACAATTATTATTATTTCGAACCAGAAGATTCGATTTACAAACTGACGATGATAATTAATCTGCCCAGTGTGATACGTCAAATGTCCATGCAGATGAATTAGAAAGTATTCCGTAGTCATTTCATAACCCAATACATTTTCCGAATAAATTGCTTTCA
>JAYUIP010000089.1:0-3506 GCA_043765945.1 Arcicella sp. | reverse complement strand
TTAAGGCATTAATCAAATCCAACTGATTGACGGCTGGGAGTCTTGAATAATTAACAAAAATACCAATCTTCTTTTTCTGGGTTGCCGTAATGGTTTTGATGGCAGAAGCCAATTGATATTCAACGCCTTCGTACGACTGATTTAGTATTTCTTGAGGAGAAGCCGTCTTGTTTCCTTTCAATAAAAGCGTAGCAATTTCTTTATCTTTGTAAGTAATAACCGCTCCTGGAATAATTAAACTTTGCGTTTTCTTTCCGTCCTCATTTGCCATGGCGTTTGTCGGCGGAATGCCCTTTTCAACCAATTGGACTATCTTTTCATTACGAGTTTTCTCATCCTTATATTCCGAATTAAGGTCGATGAAGGCATATTTTATTTTTGTTCCTCCATAAATCTGAAATTCGTCTAAGGTTTCACGCACCGCATTTTCCAAGCGTTTGAAACCCGCAGGAATGCCTTTACCCGTCAGATACACCTTTACATACACCTCATCATCCAAGTTTTTGAGAAGGTTTTTGGTGGCATCATTAATGGTAAAACGTTTTTCTTCGGTAAGGTCAACTCTGAAAAAGAAGTAACTGGCAAAGACATTTAAACCAATGACAGCGGCAATTACGAGAAGAATTTGAAAGATTTTGTTTTTCATGTGGTTGTGAAATCAATATTTTTAGGCATTTCTTAAATTATCGATTTCTTTATCAGTTAAACCTGTCATTTGCTTTATTATGTCATTTGTTAATCCAATCTCTATGGCTTTCATTATTATCTCTTCTCGCCCTTCTCTTTTTGCAGCATTCATTAAAGTCATTTCGCTACTTATATCATCCCAATATTTATTATAAGTGGCTAATTCTTCTTTCGTAAAACCTGATTCTTGGAGGTAATTAACGGCTTCTTTGATGATGGGGTCTTGCAATAATTCTTCTGGAATGTCTTCTGAACTATCCTCAATTTCAGTCATAAAACGTAACCATAGTAGTTGCATTTTTCGCTCGAAAATATTTTTTGCTTTGAACTTTGGGAGTTCCACAAAAACTAACTCTAAGCCTTTCAAAATCTTATCAGGATGCTGTTGGTGAACGATTTTATAGTGATGGTAAAAATCAGTGATTGTAGGCTCAAACGTTTCATTGACCAAATTCAACGAATAAACGGGTTGTAAACTTTCATAAACTTTACCTTTCCCCAACTGTTGGACGTAGGCTTTTGAGGCATTGAACAACACTCTACTTTTAAAAGCATCGGTCCAAAGCATTTGCATTTCCACGATGAATTGTCGTTCGTTCTGGTCTGTACAACGAACATCAACAATGGAATATTTCAAAACTGGAATCTCTGGGACTAACTCATGGGGGAGATATTCCACCGATAAAATTGGAGAATCTAAGGGCAAAAGAGCGTTCAAAAAACTGATCAACAAATGAGGATGTTGTCCGAATACTTTTTTGAAGGTTAAATCATTTTTCGGGTCGAGATAACGCATTTGAGTTTTTAAAAATTGTTTCTACACAAATCTACAAAAAACATACCTAATAAACATTTTATCCCTCAGAATTCACGACCCGAGCCGTCTTCTGCAAAGACCTTGAAATCACCAGAGCCATTACCTCCGCTGATTCGGTGGCAAAGAGATGTTGAGTCATTTGTAAAAGATTTTCGTTATAAAAACCTGGCTTAATTATCTCATTATCAAGGCGATAGATTACGTCACAAACCACTAAATGATATTGCCGAGAAATTACATCATACACAATCAACGGATTTGAAACACTATTATCTCGTTCAAAACAAAGGATAAATACTGGAAAATCAAAAGTCCCCACTCCGTTCATGGTGGCAGATAAATCTGCATCAAAATATTCGTATTTTAAGAAGGAATGTTGAAATTTTCTTTTGGTTAAACATACTGAAAGTTCTTCTAATTTTTGAGTCATTTCAATCAACGGAATTTCTTCATAAACGTATTCCGTAAAAGGCTTCCATAGATTAATTGATAAATCTAAGAATTCGAGAAAAGGTTTTGCCAAGTCTAATTTATAATCAAACATGGGATAATCAGGAGTAAAATAACCTGGATAAAAATAACTCATTCCTTGATTTTTACTGAAATCCATTTTCAAAAACATCAAGTATTTTCCGAGGCTATGTTTCTGATAATCAGGGTCATAGAAACACGTAATACCCGTTGAAGCATCTCTGCCTAAATCAAAAATACCGCAAGCAATCAGTTTTTGTTTATCATAAATATTGACTTCGTAAGAATCAAAAACGTTGCTGAATTTATCATCGTATAAGAGATGAGTCAGTGAAGGAGCGGCATCAAAAGGGACGTGATTTTTGTATTTATTGAAAAGAATTAAATGTTCAGGCGAAAGGGCAATAGATGGCTTAATTTCTACCCTAAAATTAGCATTTAGTTTTTGCAGTTTTTGTTGCGTTTTAGTGGGTCTAAAATTCAACAAATCAATTCTCAACCAAATAACGCTGTATATTAATCCACTGAATTTCAAGAAGTTAGTAGTAAAAATAGTTTGCCCCATTCTGAACCAACCTCTTTCTAAATAATCATCTAATTCTTCGCCTTTTAGTAAGTCTATTGGATTGTGTAATTCTACGAGCATTGGTTGAAATTATGCGGATTTTGTTGATTCACAAAGGTAAATAATAAGTTTGTTGCTTATGCCAAAATAAGTAATACTTTTGGGATTTTCATACTTTGATTTCTTTCAAAATTCCTACATTGATTTCTCAACTTATTGATTATGCAGAAAAAATAGTAATGGAATTTAGTATTTTTTCCTAATAAAATATATCTGCAAAAATAGCACTTCACAATCTCATCACTACTTTTTTGCACTCAAATTTGGTTAGAATACCGTAAGATAAATAATGAATTTTTGTGGAGGATTTATTAGTTTATTGACAATTAAAATAAGTATATTTACTTACAATTTTTATCACAATTCTTCATATTAATCTTCTGATTGTCAGATACTTGTGTCTTTTTTTAATAAGTATTCAAATAATCTTTCTTCAATATCCACCCATCTTGATTCTTTCTTTTCTATCCCTGTCTTTTCATGCTTTAATGACCGTAAAACTAATTTTTTTAACGCATATTAACATACCTTTATCATGAAAACAAATCTTCTTTTATGTGCCATTTTTATCTCCCATTTCAGTTTTGGAGCGGTCGATTCACTCATCATGAACAATGCTTCTTGGAGATACAGAGACATTGGTGGCATACCAGCAATTGCAGCAAATTGGACTGCAACAAATTTTGTTGATGCTTCTTGGACAAAAGGAAATACCCAGTTAGGCTACGGTGAAAGTGATGAACAAACAGTTGTTAGTTTTGGAGGGAATGCTAATGATAAATACGTGACTACTTATTTTCGCAAAAGTTTCAATGTCAATAATCCAGCTTTATATGGTTCATTAACATTAAATTTAATTCGTGACGATGGGGCGGTTGTTTATCTTAACGGAGTGGAAATAATTCG
>JAYUIP010000088.1:0-1109 GCA_043765945.1 Arcicella sp. | reverse complement strand
CAACACAAACGGTTATTGGTTTCTAATACACTTCCTTCAACGCTTTTTGGAAAAAAAATCTCCTCTTGACGTTTACTATTAATCGACAGTCTATAATTAGACTTTATTAGGATAATTTAATTATTAAAATTTTTGGGACAAACCAACACGATATTTTGTATAAATATTGTGATAAACTATACAGACATCAGTGGCTGTCCCAAAAAATTTGTGGCGGTTACAACTTTACATGAATCTGAATTTACAGAAATTCTGTTATATTTTTCAGAAAGATGGCGAATCCACGAGAGTCGCTATACACTGTCAAACACTTGGCGAGTCAATAAACCTCGCAAAGACGAAACGCTAAAATTAGTAGAAGATAAGCTTCTTTTTATTCTGTATTATTTCAAAAATTACCCCATACAGCAAACTATGGGCTTAAATTTTGGCATGAGTCAAGGTAAAGTTAGCATCTGGATTAAGGTATTACTGCCTATTCTTCAAGAAACTTTGGCAAAATTCGGTGATTTGCCTTCTCGTGATGCAACAGCCTTAGAGGTGGTTCTGAAAGAATCAAATCAAGAAAAATTTTACCTTGACGGTACTGTTCGTCCAGTTCAACGAAGTACTGATTATGAGTTACAAAAAGAACACTATACGGGAAAACAATGCACTCATGTAATCAAAAATAATGTTTTAAATGATAAAAATCGTCGAATTTGGTGGATAAGCGATACTTATGAAGGTGCTGTTCACGATAAAAAAGTAATGGATTTGGAAAATTGTAAGTTTCCAAAAGGTATTACGTTAGTTTATGACACAGGATTTCAAAATTTACGCTATGAGGGCGTTAGTATTTTACAACCTCATAAAGCTCAAAGAAATGCTCCGCTAGTGCCAATTCAGAAGAAAATAAATACAATTATCTCTTCTGAAAGGGTTGTAAATGAACATACTATTGGTTCGCTTAAAAGACCACATATCCTCACTCATGAGCTGAGAATCAATAACCTCGACTTTCGGGATAATATCTTTTGGATTGGCTGTGGATTACATAATCTCAGAATAAGACACAGAACCAAAACGTAAAATCTCACAAGTTTCAACTATTATCCTAATAAACACTA
>JAYUIP010000087.1:0-1109 GCA_043765945.1 Arcicella sp. | reverse complement strand
TTACGTTGCACCATCTCACGTGCCTTACGAGCGGCATGACGTGCCTGAGCCGCCAAAATCACCTTCGCCACAATCTGACGGGCTTCTTTTGGATGTTCCTCTAACCACGCTTCCAACATATCCGACATCGCTCCTGAAACTGCTCCAGAAACTTCACCATTACCCAATTTTGTTTTGGTTTGTCCTTCAAATTGCGGTTCAGCCACTTTTACTGAAATAACGGCAGTCAATCCCTCACGGAAATCGTCACCCGCAATTTCAATTTTCAATTTATCCAACGCTCCCGATTTGTCGGCGTAGTTTTTCAGTGTACGAGTCAACGCTCCACGGAAACCCGCTACGTGCGTACCACCTTCAATGGTGTTGATGTTGTTTACGTATGAAACCACATTTTCAGTATATGACGTATTGTACATCATAGCCACTTCCACGGGAACACCGTTTTTGTCGCCCTTCATAAAGATTGGGGCTTCGATTAATTTCTCACGAGTGGCATCTAAATATAGCACAAACTCGCTCAAACCGCCTTCCGAGAAGAAAAAATCGGATCTTGGTCCATCTTTGTCATCTACATCACGAAGGTCGGTCAAGTAAATTTTTATCCCAGCATTCAAGAAAGAAAGTTCTCTTAAACGTCCTGCAACGGTTTCATATTTGTATTCCGTTACCGTGAAAATGGATTCATCGGGTTTGAAACTAACGGTTGTTCCTGTACGGTCGGTTATGCCAATTTCCTTCACGGGATACTGCGGCACTCCGATTTTATATTCCTGTTGAAAGATTTTTCCTTCACGACAAACCGTCACTTTCAAGTCCGTTGACAGGGCATTCACGCAGGAAACACCCACACCGTGAAGTCCACCAGAGACTTTATAGGTATCTTTATCGAATTTACCGCCCGCATGAAGAACAGTCATAACGACCTCCAAAGCTGAACGTTTCTCTTTGGTGTGCATTCCCGTTGGAATTCCACGACCATTATCTTCTACGGTGATTGAATTATCAACGTTGATGGTTAATTTGATGGTATCACAGTAACCCGCCATGGCTTCATCAATGGAGTTATCAACAACCTCCGAAATGAGGTGGTGAAGTCCCTTGAAGCCCGT
>JAYUIP010000086.1:0-3509 GCA_043765945.1 Arcicella sp. | reverse complement strand
AAAGATTTGACGGGAATCCGTGCCAAGATGATTGGTAAAATCGTTGAATTGTTAGAAGGTAAAGTGGCTGGAAGCATCAAGCACAAATTTGGAACGGTAATTATTGAGGAAGGAACAAAATTGACGGCTCGTAATATTGAGGAGTCTTTATTCCCAGCTAAAAACCTTTACCGTGATGACAGTTCATACAGCGTTCCAGAAGAAGCCAATTTAATTGCTGATTTAATTTTGGAAAATGCTACTGACGATGCAGATACAAACGTTTTATTATTGCAAATGGTGAAAAACTACAACGTTCGTCGTAACGAAGGAGTTGGTCGCTACAAGCGTGAGAAGTTTGTGTTGGAAGTGGGTGATGAACTACCAGCGGGTATTGTTAAACTTGCCAAAGTATATATTGCCAAAAAACGTAAGTTGAAAGTAGGTGATAAGATGGCGGGTCGTCACGGTAATAAAGGCGTTGTTGCTCGTATTGTACGTGATGAAGATATGCCGTTTGCAGAAGATGGAACCCCAATGGATATTGTATTGAATCCGCTTGGTGTACCTTCACGTATGAACATCGGGCAGATTTATGAAACCGTATTAGCATGGGCAGGTCAGAAATTAGGACGTAAATATGCGACCCCAATTTTCGACGGAGCAACGTCAACCGAAGTAGCCAAAGAATTAGAAGAAGCAGGTCTTCCAGCATGGGGACGTACTTACCTATACAATGGTTTAACGGGAGATATGTTCGACCAACCCATCACAGTAGGTATTATCTATATGTTGAAATTAGGTCACTTAGTGGATGATAAGATGCACGCCCGTTCAATCGGACCGTACTCATTAATCACTCAGCAACCTTTGGGAGGTAAAGCCCAATTCGGTGGACAGCGTTTTGGAGAGATGGAAGTGTGGGCATTAGAAGCATTCGGTGCGGCTAATATCTTACAAGAAATCTTAACGGTAAAATCTGATGATGTAATTGGTAGAGCAAAAGCCTACGAAGCCATCGTGAAAGGAGAAGCCATGCCAAAACCAGGTATTCCAGAATCATTCAACGTATTGATTCACGAATTGAGAGGTTTAGCTTTGGAAATTACTTTGGAGTAAGATTTGTTTCTAATATTTTATCATCTTCAAAATTGATTTATTATGTTAACTTACATTTCTAAAATACAGGCTATTCGTTTGGAAATGCACGAATGGCTCGCTACTGAAAAAAATGAAAACTTCATTGAAGAAGTAGCTGATTTTGTAGCTAACATGAAAGTTGAGAAGTTAGGACAATCATTCGTACCCATGTCTGCGGACGAGTACAAAGGAAGACTCCAAAAATCTCGAACAGACCATCAAGAGGGTAGATACAAAACGATTGAAGAATTAAAAGAAAGTATTAAAAAGTGGTAATATGAAAATTGTTTGGACAGAATTTGCTGAACATCAATTAAGCGAAATCTATACTTTTCTCTATCATAAAGCTGACGAAGCAACAGCAAGCCGAATTGTCTTAGAAATTGTTAATGCTTCTGAGCGTTTAGTGAATTTTCCAGAAATGGGAACGAAAGAAAAAGAGGAGTATGTTGGTGATTTGAATTATCGTTATTTAATACAAGGTCATTATAAAATTGTTTATGAAGTATCGGAAGAGGAAGTCATTATTCAAGACGTTTTTCATACGAGTATCAATCCAATTAAAATGGTGAAAGATAGATAAAATATTAGAATCATAAAATTTCAAAACTATGGCAAATATTCAAGCACAACCAGACCGTCAAATGCTTTTACAATGGCTTCAACATACCCAAACACAATGGATATGGGAAAAAATAGCCGAATTAAAAGAGCATGAAATTGGTGAAAATGTGGAAGCTAAGTACTTTCCTAAAATGACCTCAGAAGAGTATCGTGAAAGAATAGATAATTCTTTGAAGGAATATCGTTCAGGTAACTATATGACTTTGGAAGATTTTGAAAAGGAAACAAAAAGCTGGTAGTTATGAAGATAGTAGTAACTGGACCTGCAAGTGATGACATTAATGGAATATATGAGTATTATCTTCAAAAAGTCAACTTGAAGATTGCAAAGCAAGAAAAAGATAAAATTATTAAGCGATTTAAAATTCTGAAAAACTTTCCTTTAAGTGGTCAAGTTGAAGGCAACGAAAAATTTAATAATTCAGAGTTTAGATACTTAGTTCAAGGTAATTTTAAAATTGTTTATAAAGTTGAAGAAGATACAATCATTATTTTAGCAGTGTTTCACACAAGTCAGAATCCAGACAAAATGAGTATTTAGAACCATTTTCACAAAAAAACATATAGAAAATGTCATTCAAGAAAAATAGAAAAATAAATAGTGAATTCCAGAAAGTAACAATCTCCTTAGCATCGCCCGAGTCAATTCTCGAAGGCTCGCATGGAGAAGTTACACAACCCGAAACGATTAATTACCGTACTTACAAGCCTGAAATGGGCGGTTTGTTCTGTGAAAGAATCTTCGGACCAACCAAAGACTGGGAATGTCATTGTGGCAAATACAAGCGTATTCGTTACAAAGGTATCATCTGCGACCGTTGTGGAGTAGAAGTTACCGAGAAAAAAGTACGTCGTGAGCGTATGGGACACATCGAACTCGTTGTGCCTGTTGCCCACATCTGGTACTTCCGTAGTTTGCCTAACAAGATTGGTTATTTGTTGGGACTTTCTACGAAGAAGCTCGACCAAGTTATCTATTACGAGAGATACGTGGTAGTACAGTCGGGTGTGAAAGCAGAAGACGGGGTAAATAAAATGGACTTCTTAACGGAAGACGAATATTTGGACATCGTGGATAAATTGCCACGTGAGAACCAATTATTGCCAGACGAAGACCCTCAGAAATTCATCGCTAAGATGGGTGCTGATGCTTTGAATATGTTGTTGGAACGTACTGAATTAGATAATTTATCTTATGATTTACGTCACTCTGCCGCCAACGATACTTCACAACAACGTAAGGCAGAAGCCTTGAAACGTTTGAAGGTTGTTGAAGCATTCCGTGAAGCAGGTACTCGTATTGAAAACCGTCCTGAATGGATGATTATCAAGATGGTGC
Organism: Arcicella sp.; assembly: GCA_043765945.1. Classification (GTDB taxonomy): domain Bacteria; phylum Bacteroidota; class Bacteroidia; order Cytophagales; family Spirosomataceae; genus Arcicella. Next base: position 427 of record JAYUIP010000086.1, on the reverse strand, counting down.
CAGTAATTCCACCAGAATTGCGTCCGCTTGTGCCTTTGGATGGTGGTCGTTTTGCCACTTCCGATTTGAACGATTTATACCGTCGTGTTATCATTCGTAACAACCGTTTGAAGCGTCTAATCGAAATCAAAGCTCCCGAAGTAATCTTGCGTAATGAAAAACGTATGTTGCAAGAGGCGGTCGATTCATTGTTCGATAACTCTCGTAAAGTAAATGCCGTTCGTTCAGAAGGTAATCGTGCTTTGAAATCTCTTTCAGATATGTTGAAAGGAAAGCAAGGTCGTTTCCGTCAGAATTTATTGGGTAAGCGTGTGGATTATTCAGGTCGTTCGGTAATTGTGGTTGGACCAGAATTGAAACTGCATGAATGCGGTTTGCCAAAAGATATGGCAGCCGAACTATTCAAGCCATTCGTTATCAGGAAATT
>JAYUIP010000085.1:0-1110 GCA_043765945.1 Arcicella sp. | reverse complement strand
ACGAAGCCAATCGTGGCGTGTATGTTCCTGCGAATACGATTCCCGCAAACGGCTCAACTGACTGGACAAAGGGTAGAAAATCAACGGAATTAGGACGTGTTTTAGCCTTGGAATCAACGGGACAATTAGACCAAATGGCAGTGGTAATTGATGCCAGTATGAAGATTGGTAGAGACGGATATTTCACGATTAGTTATACCAAAAACGACACAAAAGATAATACTTCGTTCAATTGTTGTGTGGCAAATACTTCCACTTTTCGCCCCGTAGTGGACGACCCAAGAGATCAAACTGTTGCTTATTCAGACGACCAATTTTCGGATAAAGTGGTTGTCTCAGCCGCAACACCAACGTTAAAAGGCTTCCAATTAGGAGCAATATTTAATGGTGTTGGTGGTACTCGTTACTCATTTACAGTCGGAGGTAACAAAAGTATTAATGGTGATTTTGTGCTAACCAATGATTTAGCCTACGTTTTTGATCCGAATGGAGCCAACGTTCCCGAAGCCGTGAGAAAAGGAATTCAAGGGTTGTTGGATAATCCAGATGCAACGGAAAGTGTAAAAAATTATATTCGTGAAAATATTGGTAAAGTGGCTCAAAGGAATGGAGGAATTAATCCATTTTATTATACCATTGATTTACGTTTAACGAAAGAATTTAAAATCTCGAAGAAACACAATTTTGCTCTCTCGGCTGATTGTTTCAACTTCACGAACCTATTAAATAAAGAAAACGGAATCAGTTATAACCATGGTAATGTAAACTTAACCTCTATGTTAGGATTCGATCAAGCGACTAAAAATTATACCTACAATGTGGAGCCAGGAGCAGGGAGAAAATTATCAACTGCTGGTGGAACTCCGTGGAGAATTCAGTTAGGTTTGAGATATGGATTTTAATAAAAATCTTTGCTCATAAAACATTAGACCACAGATTTAACGGATGTTACAGATTTACACGGATTCTTTTACTTTATCCATGTAAACCCGTAACATCCGTTTTATCCGTAGTCTGACTCTGATTCAGTCGAAGACTGGGCAAGCGACTAATCAAATTTTCGTATATTTGATTCATCAAAAACTAAATTCGTCCAAACTTATGAAAAAC
>JAYUIP010000084.1:0-3512 GCA_043765945.1 Arcicella sp. | reverse complement strand
TCTTCATTACTAAGGCTTCGTACAGTTCCAATCATTTCCACTTCTTCGGGAATAATATTACCCCGATTTCCGCCGTGTATCGAACCAATGCTAACCACTGCTGCGTTTTCGGAAAGGTTCACATTTCGGCTAACGATTGATTGTAAATTGTTGATAATTTGTGCTGAAACCAAAATGGGATCAACTCCTGCCCAAGGCATAGCTCCATGAGTTGATTTGCCTTTAACGACAATTTTTAACCCCGCAGCACTTGCCAGCATTCCGCCTGTGCGAACGCTCAGATTGCCTACTTCTAAGCGTGAGTTCATGTGTAAGCCAAAAATTACATCAACCTTTGGATTTTCTAAAACGCCTTCTTTTATCATCAAATCCGCCCCGCCTTCTTCACCATCGGGTGTTCCTTCTTCGGCAGGTTGGAAAATAAATTTAACAGTGCCTTTTAAATCCGATTTCATATTGGCTAAAACTTCGGCAACGCCCATCAAAATAGCTACGTGGGCGTCGTGACCACAGGCGTGCATGACACCCACTTCTTTGCCATTAAACGTAGATTTTGCTTTTGAGGCAAAAGGGATATTTACCCTCTCTACAACAGGCAGAGCATCCATATCGGCTCTTAATGCCACAACTGGACTAGGTTTATTACCCTTTAAGATACCTACAACTCCTGTTTTGGCTACCCCAGTTTGGACTTCTATGCCCAATTTTTTTAGATGTGCTGCAATAATCCCAGCGGTGCGGGTTTCTCGATTGCTCAATTCTGGATTTTGGTGAAAATCGTGTCGCCATTCAATTACTTTCGACTCTATTTTATCCGCTGAGGTCGCTATTTTTTCGGTCAAATTTTGTGAATAAGACGTTTGAAAGTGCGTAATTGCTATCAAAAATATTATTTTTTTCATGAGAAGGTTTTAATGTTCCGAAAAATGTAAAATGAGTTTTGAAAACTCTTCCCATTTCTCAACATTCGATAAATGAGCGGCGTTGAGCGTAACAAGGTTTGCCATAGGAATACGCTTTGCCATGTATTTGGCATCTTCGTTGGTGGTTACAGCATCTTTATCGCCACTGATGACCAAGGTTGGCACTTCTAAATTGTGTAGTTGTTTCGTAAAATCAGCATCACGCACAGCGGCACAGCAATCGGTATAACCTTTGAGATTAGTATTTGAAAATTTCGTTAAAATATCCGAAACGACTTCGGGTTGCTCTTCTCTAAACTTAGCGGTAAACCATCGTTCGGCAGTGGCGGCAGTGATACTTGCTAAACCATTTTTTGTAACATGGTCAATGCGTTGATTCCAGCCGTCGGCATTACCAATTTTTGCAGCGGTATTACTAATAATTATTTTCTCGAATCTTTCTGGGGCATTAATTCCCAGCCATTGCCCAATCAAACCTCCCATTGATAAACCACAGAAATGGACTTGCTCTAATTTTAATTCGTCTAATAAAGCAATTACATCCAAGCCTAATTGGGCGATGTCTGCGGCTTGTTCGCCTACTTCACTTTTTCCATGTCCACGGGTATCGTATCGTAAAATATTAAAATGATGGCTTAAAATATCCACCTGCTTTTCCCACATAGAAAGGTCAGTACCCAATGAATTAGAGAATATTATAGTTTCAGCTTGTTGAAAATCTTCGTATTCGTAATAGCATTTTACTGAATTAATGATAGCGTAGGGCATATTTTTGGTTTTATGATTAAATGATTTCGGATTAAGGAATCAGAATAAAATCTTACTTATTCTCAAAAACTACTTTTCCCCCAATTACCGTCATTTTTATTTTTACATCTTTAATCTTTTCGGGAGCAATTTTTCTAATATCTTCTCCCAAAATCACAAAATCTGCCAATTTTCCCACTTCAAGCGAGCCTTTTTCTTTTTCTTGAAAAGAAGCATAAGCAGCATTGATGGTATAGGCTTTCAAGGCTTGTTCAACGCTTATTTTTTGTGCTGGAAACCAACCATTTGGATTTTTATCGTCCAAGGTTCGGCGAGTAACTGCTGCATAAATTCCGTCTAATGGGGTTGGAGGTGCTACAAACCAATCGCTTCCAAAAGCTATGGTAGCCCCTGCATCAAATAGACTTTTGAACGCATAAGTTGTTTTGCATCTTTCATAGCCCAAATATTTTTCAGCATATCGTCCATCATCAATGGCGTGATAAGGTTGCATACTTGGAATTATTTTTAATTGAGCAAATCGAGGAATATCTGCTGGGGCAATATGTTGGGCGTGTTCAATTCTGAAACGGCGGTCTTTTGCTCCATTTTCTTTGATAACTCGTTCAAATATATTCAATTGAGTGCGAATTGCATTGTCGCCAATGGCATGAACCATGATATTTAAGCCTTGCTTGTCGGCATTGCTCACAAAATAATAGAGTGAGTCGGGCGGCGTAATAAAAATTCCTTTATCGCTGTGGTTATCGGTAAATGGCTCTAACATGGCTGCTGTATGCGACCCCAAAGCACCATCAACAAAGCCTTTTAAACCTCCAATTCGTAATTTTGAATCACCTCGTCCATTTTTCTTAACTTCCTCTGCCAATTTCGCCCAAGTTCTGAGCGGTACATTACAGTAAATTCTAACTTTCAATTTATCATTTTTTTGCAGTCGTCTAAATGTTGCCAAATCGTCCCACGAACTCATATTATGGGCAGAAGTTACGCCCTTAGAAACAAATAAATCCATTGCCATCGTGAAGGCTTTGTCTTTTAAGTCATCGGGAAGCGGTGCAATGGCATTGAGCAATACATCTTGTGCATTGTCTTTTACAACCCCCAAAGGTTTGCGGTTGGCATCACGTTCAATTACTCCGCCTACAATATCTTTTGTTTGTGCGGTAATATTGGCTGCTTTCAAAGCAAGGCTATTGCCCAAACTCATGTGTCCATCCATACGCCTAACAGCCACAGGATTATCTTGTGTTACAGAATCAATCCAAGCGGCTTGTGGTAGCTCACCACCCCAAAGTGTATGATCCCAAGTGCCACCAGTTATCCAAGTTCCTTTGGGTAGGATTTTGGCATAATCTGCAATGCGTTGTATGAATAATTGCTTAGTATTAGCATCACGTAATTGCACAGATGCAAGCCCAGTACCGCCCTCATTGATATGTACATGGCTATCAATAAAGCCGGGCGTAACCATTTGACCGTGAGCATCTATCACCTTTGTATTATTGCCAATAAAATTTTCTACATCTTGGTTATTTCCAATAAATATTATTTTATCTTCTTTTATGGCAAGTGCTTGTGCTTCGGCTTGTTTTTGGTTTCCTGTCCAAATGATTGCATTTTTTAGCACAAAGTCAGCTTTTTTATCTTGATTATTTTTACAAGAAAAAAATGCCATAAACATTACTGAAAAATAAATAAATTTTGTCTCCCTAAATTTCATACTATTGGTTTTATTGGTATTCTGAAATTCACTTCAATTACCCGTTGGCACAAATTTTTCCATATAAAAATTGCTCAATTCGATTCCTTCTGAACTAATGG
>JAYUIP010000083.1:0-1112 GCA_043765945.1 Arcicella sp. | reverse complement strand
TACTCAAAACTTGTTCATTACCGTTCCCCAAGCCATTTCCTACTTTGCGGATGCAGACGAAAGCGAAGACCCCATTAGTTTGCAAAATCAATCTTGGGAAGGTATTCAGAAGGTAATTGGCTTGAAAGTTAGTGAATATTTGAGGTAATTATTAGGTAAAAAAATATAAAATATAAAAGCCTCGTTTCATAAAGAAATGGGGCTTTTATATTTTATACTCACTATTTAAAACGATTTTCCACTAACTTATCAACATCTTATACTCATAAATTATCTCCCCTTAATGATATTTTATATCTTTACGAATCATTCACTTAAAAATCATTATTCATGTACATAGGCTCAATTGACCAAGGCACAACCAGTACTCGCTTTATTATTTTCGACAAACAGGGAAATCAGATTTCTGTCGGACAAAAAGAACACAAACAGATTTATCCACAAGCGGGTTGGGTTGAACATGACACAGATGAAATTTGGCGAAATACCCAAGAAGTTATTGGTTTAGCATTGGGTAAAGCCAATCTTTCCACGACTGATATTGCGGCAGTTGGCATTACAAACCAACGTGAAACTACGGTGGCTTGGAATAAAAATACGGGACAACCTTACTATAATGCAATCGTTTGGCAAGATACTCGGGTTGGCAATATGGTTTCAGAATTATCGAAGGATGGTGGAGCAGATAGATTCAGAGAAAAAACGGGATTACCTTTGGCTACTTATTTCAGTGGGTTGAAAATCAAATGGTTACTGGAAAATGTTGAAGGTTTGCGAGAAGATGCTGAACAAGGAAATGCCATTTTTGGCAATATGGATACCTTCATTATTTGGCATTTAACGGGTGGAACGGATGGCGGAATTCACATCACGGACGTAACAAACGCAAGCCGAACCCAATTAATGGATTTAAAAACCTTGGCTTGGGACGGTGAAATTTTGGCGACATTGAATATTCCAAGAGCCATGTTACCAACCATAAAATCAAGTAGTGAAATTTATGGCGAAGCTCGTGGCGTATTGGCGGGTGTACCCGTAGCGGGAGATTTGGGCGATCAACAAGCTGCCTTAGTCGGACAAACTTGTTTTGCCCCAGGAGAAGCCAAAAATAC
>JAYUIP010000082.1:0-3517 GCA_043765945.1 Arcicella sp. | reverse complement strand
TTAATAACCTTCATATATTTCTGCCAATTATTAAGCACAATGAAATTGATACTTGGCTGATTATTAAAGAGTTACAACAAAATTTTACCGAAATAAGTATTATCATTCCGAAAATAACCCAAGAAAAATCCGAACTTGAAAACTATCTTTTAGACGGAGAAAATCTAATAGAAAACGCTTGGGGAATCTTAGAACCTTCGGGAGAAAATCAAGAGAAAATCCTTCCAGAACAGATTGCTTTAGTGATAATTCCACTCTTAATTTTCGACATAAATGGAAATAGAGTTGGCTACGGAAAAGGTTTTTATGACCGATTTTTACAACAATGCAGACCCAAAACTTTGAAGATTGGCGTATGTTTAGAAGAACCTATTGAGATAATTGAAGACACGAATGAATTAGACATAAAAATGAATTTCTGTATTACACCAAATAAAATTTACAGATTTTAATATCCCTTTAAATGCCTAAAAATCAGACATTTAGCTGCCTCATACTTCATACCTCATACCTCATACCTACGAATCCCTTTTCTCTTCCAACTTTATAGGCTAATTTTGCGGACTTTTTTATCAATCTTAGTTCCGTGAAAATCAGGATATTACTCATTTTTTTAATCGGTTTTTATGCTAAATCATTCGCTCAGATTGATAGAAAAATGTTGTTTCCGATTGAGATAAAACAAAAGTTTTTGGGTACAAAATTTATCTATGACCGTCAGATAATTGAAAATCCCTTGGGTTTGCAAATTCCACTTTTGCAATTGCGAGATACGGAAGTAAACGTTGAGTATTTGACTTTCAAAAAGCAACGAAAAGCAGTTCAAGTAATCAGTTTAGTTTCAACAGCATTTTCACTTTATACCATTTTCAATCGTGAAAAAGTTTCGAACGGAGTTTATTGGGGAACATTTGGCGGGACGGTTTTAATTTCGGGATATTTGAATATTAAGTCAAATTTGCATTTGGGCAAGGCAATTAAAAGATATAACGAAGTGATTTCAGAGAATAAAGTCGGCTTAGTTTTTGATAAATCTATTGATAATCAGATGGTTTTAGGCGTTGGAATTTCGCATAGTTTTTAGTTATTTTTAACATAATCAATTAATAATCAATCAGTTAAAATGAAAGTAGCAGTAGTCGGAGCCACAGGTTTGGTTGGTGGTGAAATCCTTAAAGTATTGGCGGAACGTAATTTCCCCGTAACAGAACTTATTCCAGTTGCCTCCGAGCGTTCAGTGGGTAAACAAGTTGAGTTTAAGGGTAAACAGTACTCAGTTGTGGGTTTTGACGATGCTATAAAGATGAAACCAAACGTAGCGATTTTCTCAGCAGGCGGTGGAACATCCTTGGAATTAGCCCCAAAATTTGCCGCAGCGGGTATCACAGTTGTTGATAATTCATCGGCTTGGAGAATGGACCAAACTAAGAAATTGGTCGTTCCAGAAATTAATGCTCATACTTTAACATCGGAAGACAAAATTATTGCCAACCCCAACTGTTCAACGATTCAGATGGTGGTGGTTTTGAATCCATTACATAAAAAATATAAGGTAAAACGGGTCGTAGTTTCAACGTATCAGTCGGTTACAGGAACTGGAAAAGCAGCGGTTGACCAACTTTTTGCTGAGCGTGAAGGGCGTACCGACGTTCCTGCGGTATATCCGCACAAAATTGACTTGAACGTCTTGCCACACATTGACGTATTTTTGGATAATGGTTACACCAAAGAAGAAATGAAAATGGTGAACGAAACCAAAAAAATCATGATGGATGATTCGATTCAAGTAACCGCCACAACGGTTAGAATTCCAACCATCGGTGGACACTCAGAGTCGGTAAATATTGAATTTGAAAATGATTTTGACGTGGAAGAAATGAAAAGCATTTTAGCGGCAGAAGAAGGTGTAATCTTGCAAGATGACCCTAAAAATGCTATCTATCCAATGCCAATCAATGCCCACGGAAAGGATGAGGTTTTTGTCGGACGAATTCGTCGTGATTTAACCCAGCCAAACACCGTGAATATGTGGATTGTGGCAGATAATTTGCGTAAAGGAGCGGCAACTAATGCGGTTCAAATTTGCGAGGCATTAGCAAAAAATGGTCTTATTTAGAGATTTAACAAGGTTTGATTTATTGTGAAGACAGGGCAAAAGTCCTGTCTTTTTTTTGTAATTTCCCTAAAAATTGGATTAGCAGTAAAATGACGCAAGTAGAAGAAACTATATTTAGACTTATTCAAGAAAATGCAAATGAAAAAGAACTCATTTGGATTAAAGAAAAAATAATAATTCAAGCTAAATTACCCTTGGCTTTTGTTAGCACTCCACGTTTTGTTGGCAAAAGAGTTTTGAATTATAATTTATTAATAATCAATGATTTAACTATTAATTCATGGAGTTTTGACAGATTAGTGAGAGTCTATTTTTTGGTTTATTTAGAAAATTCTAATCAATTAGACTTTGATGTTCAACTCAATTCTCTTTTTGATACTGCCGAAATAAATGAGTCCGTAGCACTTTATTCGGCTTTACCCCTTTTTCAAAATCCCGAAAAATGGTTGTTGAAAGCAACCGATGCGGTGCGGTCAAATGTCGGAGCTGTCTTTGATTCTATTGCTTTTGGAACCCCTTATCCATTTCGTTTTTTTCCACAACAGGCTTGGAATCAACTGATTTTGAAATGTATTTTTAACGAAAAACCAATTCATCAAATATACGGTTTAGCTGAAAGAGCCAATCAGGATTTAGCTAATACTGTTTCGGATTTTGCCCATGAACGCTGGGCGGCTGGGCGTAAAATTCCTTCCCAAGTTTGGCGTTTAGTAGTTAACTTTTTGACAGAAAATATCTTAAAAGATTTAGAAACCTTGTTTCAATCGGAAGCTGTTGATAATCAGATAGCTGCGACTTTGGTTTGTCAGTTTTCGGATAATGATTTAGCCCAAAAATTACTCGAAAAATACCCGCAAATGCTCAATTTTGAGAATTTATCCTGGGAGTATTTGGAAAATTTATAGTGTAATCCGAACTTTCCAGTTCGGACTGAATTCAAATAGAATCCGAACTGAAAAGTTCGGGTTACATTACCTAAAATAATCTTAACAAATGTGTCTTAATCACGATGAAATAAAGCAAAATCCATCACATTTTGAGGACTCGCAAGCCCATATAATTTCTTCAAATACCGAATTTAGTAACTACAAAGGATTGATTACGGGCATGAAATTCTTTGACCCACACATCCACATGACTTCCCGCACAACCGACGACTATCAGGCACTGGCAGATGCGGGCGTTGTGGCAATTATTGAACCCGCTTTTTGGTTGGGACAGCCCCGCACGGGTTTGGCAACTTTCAAAGATTATTTCAGTAGTTTGGTTGGGTGGGAGCGTTTTCGTTCTTCTCAATTTGGCATTAAACATTATTGTACCATCGGATTAAATTCTCGTGAAGCCAATAATGAAGCCTTAGCCGAGCAAGTCATGGAAATTTTGCCCTTATACTTGATGAAA
>JAYUIP010000081.1:0-1114 GCA_043765945.1 Arcicella sp. | reverse complement strand
TTGAAGTTGCAGAACAACTGTTTCCGTCTGAAACTGTCAATGTATAAACGCCCTCGTATGCTTTAATAGCATTTGGAATTGATACATTTTGAGCCGTTGTGTTGCTGATTCCTGGTCCTGTCCAAACAAACGTTGAACCACTTCCTGAACCTTCCAATAAGATTGTTGAACCAATACAAACTGTGTTGTCTTTAACCGTTGCCGTTGCCGTTGGATTTCCACTAACGATTAAGCTAACCGACAAACGATTACCCTCTGGTGTTTCACATAATCCTCCAACAGTTGATTTACAACTTACGTAATAAATGTACGTTCCTACGCCTGGTGAAATGTTTGTGATGCTTCCCGTGTATGGTGTTGTTGAATTACCAAAATACCAAACTGGTTTTTCGTTTGTTCCACACGTTGCACTTAAACTCACTGACTCACCTAAACAAATTTTACCTTTACTAATCGTTGGTGTTACTGCTTTTGGATAATCATCTACTGTCACTTTAACCGTAGCACGAAGGCTATTCGTTGTTTCGCAACCTTTTGGATCATCGTTTTTACATACTCCGTAGTAAGTATAAGTTCCAACTGGACCTGGTTTAAAGTTTTGTGAAGGAACTAATTCTGTGACTCCATCTGATTTATACCACTTAATTTTCGTTCCTACTGGACACTTACCCGACAAACTCAAATTCTCATCCAAACAAATATTGCCCTTGTTTAGCTCTGTCTCCGTTGGTCCTGCTGGACGTTCGATTACGGTTACATTTACCGTTGTTGAAGTGCTACAAGTTGCACCCGTCACACCGTTTGTAACCGTTACCGTATAAACACCTCTATTGGCAATTGTTGCGTTCGGAATGCTTGGGTTTTGCAAAGTTCTATCAAACGTTGCTGGACCTGACCATAAGAATGTTCCGTTACCTGTTGCTGTCAACTTAATGGTTTCTTCCGCACAAACCACTGCACCCGTTGCACTAACTGATGGGTTTGGATTAACTTGTACTGAAACCGTTGCCATTGCTGTGGCATTACAATTATTATTAGCGGTTACAATTACACTGTAAACACCTGAATTTATTGTAACTGCATTAGCAATTGAAACATCGGCAGTGCTTGCTCC
>JAYUIP010000080.1:0-1114 GCA_043765945.1 Arcicella sp. | reverse complement strand
CAAACCCTTTTAAGTTGTTGGTTTTGAAGTGATTAGTCAATAATGGATAAGCAAAATCATGCTTAAAAGCCCAATCATCCAAGCCAAATGTTAAATATTTATCGCCAAAGATTTGGGTATATTCTTGACGATTTTTCTTGCAAAATAAAACTTCAGAAGGAGAAAAACTCTGTATTAATTTCTCAATATAAGCCACATTTCCCTGTGAACAAAGGAACTCACCCGTTGAAATATCTAAGAAAGCTATGCCTACAACTTCCTTTGAAAACGACGAAAAACTGATGGAAGCCAAATAATTATTTTGCTTCATGTCCAACACATTATCGTTGTAGGAAACCCCAGGCGTAACCAATTCCGTAACGCCCCTCTTCACAATTCCTTTTGCCGTTGCGGGGTCTTCTAACTGGTCGCAAATTGCCACACGTTCGCCTGCACGCACTAAGCGGGGGAGATAATTATCCAAAGAATGATGAGGGAATCCCGCCAAATGATCATCGGCATTTCCGTTGTTTCTTCGGGTCAAGGTAATGTTCAGAATTTTGGAGGCACGCACGGCATCTTCTCCAAAAGTCTCATAAAAATCACCCACCCGAAACAACAACATTGCCCCAGGGTATTTTAACTTTATCTGGTTATACTGTTTAGAAAGGGGCGTTTCGTGGGATTTTTTCTCTTTATTTTTATCGTTAGGGTTATTAGAAGGTCTTGCCATTGAGGGAAATCGGAGGGGATTATCTGCCCTCATTTACTTAAATATTGATTATTGAAAACTGAACATTAAATTCAATTATAAACAAAAATACAAACAGCAAGGCAAAGAGTTTATAAAGTAGAGAAAAGAATTAGGCGTAGAGTCTTTTTTGTCTGAATTAGGATTGCGAAACGTTGCACCGTGTCAGATTTTAGGATTTTTGGGATTAATTGTCGATGAAAAATCCAAAAAATCCATTAATCCCACGAATCTAAATTCAGATAATTTTCTCACAAATTCTTCTTATGTAAAATACTAACCGCTGAACCCTTTGCCATAAATACACTATCCGCAGGATTTTCGTTTAAAAATGCAAATTGCTTACCATATAATTTCTCAAAATCACATTCAATTTTGTAGCTT
>JAYUIP010000079.1:0-1115 GCA_043765945.1 Arcicella sp. | reverse complement strand
TTAATATTTATAATCCATTGATTGTCAAATATTTGTAATAATTCAATGTCCAAATCTTGCAAAATTTTCATAGGAGATTTTTTGCCTTGATTAATCGCCTCTTGCAGTTTTAGAAAGATTTTTGGCTCGTAAATCGTCAATAATGGTTCTGGAAAATGCTCATCGGGATTCTCAAAAGCGGTGGCAAATTTCTCAGGATTTCGATGTTTTAATAAGAATTCAATTGCTTCCTCATTCACAAAAGGCATATCGCAAGCCACCACCAACCACGCCATATTTGGGTTATGATCAAAGGCTGAAATAATGCCAATCATTGGACTTTTTATGAGTAAATCAGGGTCTTGGATATAGGGTAAATCAGTCTTTTGATTTTGATTAATTGACACATAAACGGCTGAAAAATAATTACTTAGTAAATCAAAAAGGTATTGTTCTTGGATTTTTCCGTGGTAATTTATCAAGCGTTTTTCTTCACCCATGCGGGAGCTTTGACCACCTGATAACATCAATGTTGAAATATCTAAGTTCATATTTTTACTTTCGATTCGGAGAAATCAATTTATAGTATATAATCACTCTTCCCCCCAGTTTTCAACAATAATTTCGTCTCCTTAATCACGATGTCGTGCGAGAAAGCCTTGCACATATCATAGACAGTCAGGGCTGCGATACTCGCTCCCATGAGAGCTTCCATTTCTACGCCCGTTTTTGCGGTTAATGAGCAAGTGCATTGTATAATTATCTCATTACCAATGACTTCTGTTTTGAATTTGCATGAATCTAAACCCAAGGGATGGCAAAGCGGAATCAAATCTGAGGTTTTTTTTGCTCCCATTGTTCCTGCAATAATAGCAGTTTGAAGGACAGAACCTTTTTTGGTTTGAAGGTCACCGTCTTTGAAATTTGCCATGATTTCATCCGTTAAAACCACAATGCTTTGAGCCGTTGCCGTGCGTTTAGTAATGGCTTTTTCGGAAACATCCACCATTGAGGGATTGTTGTTATTATCTAAATGCGTGAAAGACATATTTCGTTGTTTGATTTTCGATGTTCGGTTTCAGGAATAATATTACGTAAAACAAATGTTTTGCATCCTTATTTATTCAATAACTTTG
>JAYUIP010000078.1:0-9811 GCA_043765945.1 Arcicella sp. | reverse complement strand
TTTTTACGCTCGATGTCTGATGGAATACCAGCCATGAGAATAAAATTTTTCTCTGAAATTATAGAGCAAAAAGAAATAAATCCCCGCCGCCCCAAGCAAGCGTAAACTATAAAAAATTACCGAAGGCAAAACCACCATTCTTCCGTCAAAGAGCGTTCGGTAACGATAGGAGATGAAAGGATTTAAGAAAGTTTATTGTTTTGTAAAGTCCTGACCTTTAATATATAATCTCCACCAGCAAGATTGGTATATCGCACAATTAGATAAGGCGTTATCCCCCAAGATTTATCATAATTTTCTAAAAAATATTGGTATTGCGTATTGGGTAGAGAGTGAAATTGAACCACCAAATCATCATCTAAGGCAGATAATTGAAGCGACATTTTGGGTTAAATGACACTTCTCGTCCATTAATGCGTATAGACAGTAGCGTTGGTTCATAAGACTGAGCCAGCAGCAAAACGTATAATCCCATAAAGAAGGCTAATAGTTTGGTTTTCAAGGTAATACGATGGATTAGTGATAAGTTAAAGCGTTTTCAAATGTAGTTTTTTAATTGGATAAAACAAAAATAACCCACGGTTTCTCGCAGGTTATTTACTTAACGGTAAATTAGAAAATCATTAATTCGCAACTCCAATTACCCGCCAAAGGTCTGTGAATGAATCATAAATCAAAGTTGCTCCACCACGTCCAGAAATTGTAATTGTTGCACCTGTGTTGGTGGCAATTTTATTGCCAGCAATGGCATTTGTATTTTCATTATTGACTACCAATGTCGTACTTAATCCCGTAAAAAGATAAAGAAGCATCCCATCTTGTCCACCTGCGATGCCATTAAGTGTAACAGTTCCAGTTGCATTAAAATATACGGAAGACCCTCCTCCTCGATTCAACGCATTTTGTGTTCCTACGGTTGTTATTGTAGTCTTCCTTACTACAATATCTCCATCAACATCTAATTTTGCAGTAGGTGTCGTAGAACCTATTCCCACATTTCCATTACTGGCAATAATCACACGGGTGTTGTTGCCGCCTGTTCTTAAATTCAAGTCATTTCCACTGGTATAAATTACGCCTCCACTTGCTCTTCCGAGGGTTGGTTTTCCAAAAAGTACTCCCGTCTCATTGACATCGGGAGAATATATTCCCAAATAATGTGACGTATTATCCTCTATTACAGCACTGGCATTACTTCCAGGGGTTACGCCAGAGACTCCCCTTGATACAATAAACTTTGCATTTGCATCAGGAGTTACCCCAATCCCAATATTTCCAATATTACTAATATTCATTCTTTCAATATTATCAGTTTTTAGTACAAGTGCCTGATTATCAGTTGTACCAATAAAATTTGTCCCAGAAATGGTTCCAGCATTTCCCTTAGAATTCCAAGTTGAGTTTTCATCCGCAAATCCATAAATTCGCCAATTATTCTGAGACGAATCATAAATTAAAGAAGTTCCTCCTCTGCCCGTAATCGTAACGGTTCCGCCTGTGTGCGTTGCGATTCTGTCAGAAACTGATGCCGCAATGTTTAAATTATTGATAACAAGCGTCGTGGCTGAACCTGTATATAAGAAAATTATCAGTCCGTCCACCCCGCCATCAATGCCATTGAGCGTAACAGTTCCTGAAACATTTATAAAGATTCGAGAAGCACCTTGTCGGTCAAGGGTATTTTGGATACCCACCGTAGAGATTGTTGTTTTTTTTTCCAAGGCAAAATCACCTACTAAGTCCAGTTTAGCGTTTGGCGTAATCGTACCAATTCCCACATTACCAGATGTTGGTAAAATCGTTAAACGGTCTGTGGCACCCGTCCGTAAACGCATATCGTTTGTTCCTGTGGCATCTATTTTAAAAGACTGTCCAAAAGTGGAAATTCCACCAATAATTAAGAGAATAATTGTAAAAATTTGCTTTTTCATCTTCGTTATTTTTGATTTATATGTTTGTACAAGATTTGTTTTAATGATTTTCCTGTTTTAGCTGACAGCCAAAACCTTATTGCCAATTGCTATTCATACTTGAAAATGTAATCTTTCATTAACTTTCTCTTTCCTTCGTCTCGAAACATTAGCCTGTAAATTATCGGTCATTTTTATCAAAAGCCCCTCATTATCAATGGCTTGCAAGTGTTCGCAATTGATGATAAAGCCCCGATGGGTTCTCAGAAAATCATGATTTTTCAGAATTATTTCAAATAATTTTAGGGTTCGGGGGACTAAGACTCTACGATTATTTTGAAGGTGGATGAGCGTATAATTAACGACACCTTCAAGCATTACAATTTCTTGGAGTGGAATGTACTTTCGGGTTCGGGGAAAATGGATTTTTCCCCGAACGATTTCACAAAAATGAGGCATAGGGTTTCTCATGGATTTAATTATTTGAGGTAAGTTTAGAGCCATATTCACAACCCTAATTTGATACCACAAACTTATACCATAAAAAAAACTCAGAAAACTACTAATGTTAGTAGGTAGGGGAAGGCTGGGTGAACGGATAAAATTTAATAAAACAGTTCACTTAAAAATTTAAAAACTTCTCAAACTAAATGCTTCTTAACGGCTTGTGAGATGGCTTCGGTAGCTGAATTGACGTGAAGTTTTCTATAAATGTTTTTGAGATGAAAATTGACCGTTGAGTAACTAACCTTACACTCAGCGGCAATCATTTTGTAGCTCATTCCTTTCACCAAATACTCCAAAACACGTTGTTCGGTAGTTGATAAGGCTTGGAAAGTTTCTTTTTTTTGGTTTTGTTCACTAAACATCGTCATCACCTTGCGGGCAATGGCGGGCGACATTGATGAACCTCCTTGATGAACCTCAATAATGGCATCCACAAAATGTTCAGGGCTGGAATCTTTGAGAATATAACCACTTGCTCCCGCACAAATAGCGGCAAATATGCGAGCATTATCTTCAAAAATAGTTTGAATAAGTACCTGAATATCAGAACTTTGAACCTTTATTTTCTCTAAAGCCTCAATCCCTGAAATCCCAGGCATTTGAATATCCATCAATACGACATCGGGTTTGTCTTTTTTGATAATTTTCAAGACATCATTGGCATTTGGGTATGCCCCTACCAAGAATAATTCTTCCGAAAGCCTGATGGTCTCAGAAAGAAATTCCCGAATTTCATGATTATCTTCAAAGATGGATACTCGTATCATTGGTGGTTTTGGTTTACATTTCCCTCCTCAAAACTATCCCAAATTTCATTCATTCTCAACTACTAATACTAATAGGCTATTTTGAACCACAATTTCACCTCCGTTCCTCCCCCAATCACGGAATTTATCTCACATTTTCCCTTCAAATTATTAGCTCTACTCTGAAAATTTAACAACCCATTTCCATTGTTTAATCCCTTGGTATCGAAGCCCTTACCATTATCTTTTAGGATTAAGAAAAACGTTTTTTGTTGTAAATAAAAACGCATTTTTACCGAATTAGCCTCTGAATGTTTGGCGATATTATTGATAGCTTCCTTCACAAAAAGATATAAATTTCGGCGATATTCAATCGGTAAAATGATGTTTCTGATTTCGTCACTAATGTTTAAATTCAACTCTATTTGTTTACTTTCCAAAGTCTCAACCGTGAATTTTATCATCCTATCTAACCATTCTTCTGACTGGTCGTTTCGGGGATTCATTTCCCAAGCATTCTCACGGACTAAGTTCAAAATATCTCTTGACTTTTCACTTATTTTACTGAAAATCAATTCATTAGGAAGAGATTCTTTCTGTGCTTTTCGTCTGTTTGATTCTGAAAACATGGTTAAACTACTCAAAGAAGCCGCTAAATCATCGTGCAAATTTGCCGAAATTTCGTTACGAATATGTTGTTGTCGCTCTTTTTCTAATTGCTCATATCTAAACTTATCTCCCAGAGCTAATGAGAAAAGTACAATTTCAATCATCGAACCAATCATCAAATAATAGTCCTGATTTTCGGCAGAAAGAATCCCTAAATTTTTCAGCACTACCACAATCGTTGCCACCATCAAAAAACTGAAAGCCAAGAGTGAAAAATAAGCGGTTTTTTGTTTTAATAAAGTGAGTTTTACGAGTAAAAAAAACAAAAATGCAATTAATACTAATATAAATAAAACTCCCAAAATATTGAAATACCACTGATAGAAAAACAAACTAACCAAGATTAAAAAAATGGTAATCCAAGCCATTTTAGCGGTAAGTTTATACCAAAAAGGTTGTTTTTGCTTCAAATCCAGAAAGTTCCTAAGAAAATGAATCATGAAAAAGTTTGAGCAAAACATCAAGACAATCAAAGCACGGTCATTGAAGATGCTATTTTCCCAGAGATATTGATAGTCATATCCATAAATATCGGCTTGCATTAAGCCGAAAAATAGTACGTAAAAAACATAAAAAAGATAAGTTTTATTTCTGATGGTGAGCCATAAAAAGAAATTATACAGCGAGATGAGCAGAATAAAACCAAAGTAAACACCCCACACTAAATTTCTATCGGCAATGTATCGGTACAGCCTTTTTTCCTCCCAAAAAGTCATGGGGAATTTCAAGTCTTCGGTACTATTGGCTCTTAAATAAATAGTGTAGGATTCATTTTTGAGCATTTTTAAATCAAAAAATAGATTTCTGTCGGCAATTTGATAGGAATCAATGGGCTGAGAATCACCCGTTTTGGCTTGATAAATGAGTTGATAATTTTTTACTAAAAAGAAAGAAAGATGATTGATTCTGGGATTATCAATTTCCAAATACCAATGCTTCGTAGAGGAGTTTTTAATTTTAATTTTTAACCAAATATCGTTAGGAGTATAGCCAAAATTGGGGATAGAGAGAGACGTTTTTTGGAAGTTTTTTTCAAAATTGGGAGCTAAAATAGCTGCCTCTGAAAACTGATGTTTATGGTCTTCAAAAACTGAACAATTATAATTTACCGCTACTTCGTCAGATTTATTTGAAAGGATGATTTCTTGGGCATTGATACGGAAATGAAGCAGGAAGGGTAGTCCAAAAATCAAAAATCTTATCATTATCTATCTGTAAATAAAGTAGTTATAGGTTAAAGGTATTGATAAAAGATATTATTCACAATTTTGGAAGGAATGCTTTAGTAAACGGTATTAAACAAAAATAACCTACGTGAAAGCGTAGGTTATTTACTTAACGGTAAGTGGATATCCTAATTTTACGGTTGGATAG
Source organism: Arcicella sp. (assembly GCA_043765945.1). Classification (GTDB taxonomy): domain Bacteria; phylum Bacteroidota; class Bacteroidia; order Cytophagales; family Spirosomataceae; genus Arcicella. The sequence continues at coordinate 4,605 of JAYUIP010000078.1, read as the reverse complement.
ATTATTGAATTCATTTTCGTCAGCAGTTGTTCACCTTTGGATAATTATGTTTGGACACAGTTGGAAAAATCACATAGATTGATAATTTTTGACATAAAAGAAGACCAAAATATAAAATAAATTGGTCTTCTTTTTACAGTAACGGTATCGTTAACAATGCCTCAAGTTAATGGGAGTTATCAAAATAAATCTCAAACTTACAAAGCAATTTATCTATTCATCGAAACCAAAAACTCTTCGTTCGTTTTCGTTCCTTTCATTTGCTGTTGTAAGAACTCCATTGCTTCAACCGAGTTCATATCGCTCATGTGTTTACGTAATATCCAAACTCGTTGCAACGTCTCTTTATCCATCAATAAATCCTCTCTACGGGTTCCAGAGGCAGTTATGTCAATGGCTGGGTACATTCTACGGTTCGATAATTTACGGTCTAATTGTAATTCCATATTACCCGTACCTTTAAATTCTTCAAAGATAACTTCATCCATTTTTGAACCTGTATCAATCAAAGCCGTGGCAATAATGGTTAATGAACCGCCATTTTCAACATTACGAGCCGCTCCGAAAAAACGTTTTGGTTTGTGCAAAGCATTAGCATCCACACCACCCGAAAGAATCTTTCCTGATGACGGAATAACCGTGTTGTAAGCACGTGCCAAACGAGTAATTGAATCCAAAAGAATCACCACATCGTGTCCACATTCCACCATACGTTTTGCTTTTTCCAAGACAATACTGGCAACTTTCACGTGGCGTTCAGCCTGTTCATCAAACGTTGAAGCAATTACCTCCGCACGCACACTTCGTTGCATATCCGTAACCTCCTCGGGACGTTCGTCAATTAACAAAATTAACAAGTAAACTTCTGGATGATTTTTAGAAATGGCATTCGCTATCTCTTTGAGTAACACCGTTTTACCCGTTTTTGGTTGTGCCACAATCATACCTCTTTGTCCCTTTCCGATAGGTGCAAAAAGGTCAAGAATGCGGGTTGAAAACTGGTCTGGTCGAGAAGAAAGCTTCAATTTTTCTTCTGGAAATAATGGGGTTAAATATTCAAAAGGAATCCTATCACGAATTTCTTCCGTTGTTTTTCCATTAACTGATTCAACTCGTAAAAGAGCAAAATATTTCTCTCCCTCTTTTGGTGGACGAATGGCTCCACGGACAGTATCACCCGTTTTCAAACCAAATAATTTAATTTGCGATGGTGATACGTAAATATCATCGGGCGAGGCTAAGTAGTTATAATCAGCCGAACGCAAAAATCCGTAGCCACCATCTTGCATAATCTCCAAAACGCCTTCATTTTCAATAATTCCATCAAATTCACGAATAGCTTGATTATAAATGGGTTTCTTAAATCCGTTACCAGCTTGACGAGACTCTTGGCGAGTTTCAGTGGATTCCTGTGGAAACACGGAAGCATCATCGGCGGTGAGAAATGAAGTATCTACTGAAAAATCTTCCTCAATATCACTCGGAAAATCTACGATTGGCTCTTCGTCAAAATCGTAGGAATTTACTTCGGCAGCAACTTTTTCAGGTACTTCTGATTTATTTACACGCTGAGGTTTTGTCGGTTCTGGTATATACGCAGGTTCAGTTGCTGAATTTGTTTCAGTAGCTGATAGTTCGTTTTCATCTTTTGCGATGCGTACTCTTTTTGGTCGTGGGGCATCTGTTGTCGAAGCAACCTCTTTCCTCACTTTTCTTTCTGGTCTGTTATCGTCTTGCATATTATCGTTTACGGCAGGTTTGCGGTCATTTTGTGGCAATACCTCCTGTTCGTTGAGTATCTTGTAGATAAGTTCTTGCTTTGGAAGGTCCTTAATTTCTGGAATGGCATACTGTCTGGCAAGCACACGAAGCTCTGAAATAAGCATCATGTCTAATTCTTCAATTTTATACATAAGGAATTATAAAAAAATTTGACAAAGTAAAAACTTTGCGGTTTTGTGGTTACGTTGAAAAATGGAATTTCTTTTAAAAAGATAGTAAAGATTAAAATCAAATTGGGAAAATTGGGTACGAGATGGAAAAAGACGTTAAGCACTTGTAAATCAGAGTCTTAACGGGGGAAATCACAGGTAAGTGAAATGTTCTACAATGTTAATGCCAATAAACGAGAATGTCAAGTTTTTTGAGAAATATTTATTTTAGTAATCAGGAATAGTAATTGGTTAATTGTAGTTGGTAATTAGTTAATTGTAATTAGTAATTGAAGAGTATTGAAATAGTATCATTATTTATTGAAATAAGTAAGTTTAACAACATTCAGAATTACTAATTACGAATCACCAATCACGAATCACCAACAATATTTTTTTAATTAACGATACTACCTTAAATTTGCACAATCAATATAGAATTTACTGAACATGAATCGTAAAAATATTTTAGCCGTTGTTGCTATCATCCTTTTAGCCACTGCTTGTGACTATCAAAAAAACAATACCATCAAGCAAATTGACCTTAGTGAAAAAGATGAGTATGTCTATGGAGTGCATCCAGATTCAGCGGCTCGTCAGACAAAAAATAAATATACGCCTAAACCCGAGAACGAGATTAGAGCAACTAAGATTCGTGAAAAACTATTCAACGATAGCACCAACGCTCAGGGAAATTAGTTTTTGAATCCACGATTTTACATATTTTTAAGAAAAGCGTTGCGAATCTTTCGTAACGCTTTTTGTATTTCAATAAACGAACCTCATAACACATAAAATCAATGAATATTGCACTCGTAACGGGTTCAGCGGGCTTAATTGGGAGCGAAGCCGTTAAATTTTTCTCAGATAAATTCGATTTGGTCATTGGCGTAGATAACAATATGCGTCAATATTTCTTTGGCGAAGAGGCTTCAACAGCATGGAATCGTAGTAGATTAGAAGAACAATTCTCGAATTATAAACATTACGAAGCCGACATTCGTGAGGTTTCGCAATTAGAAGTAATTTTTAAAGAATACGGAACGGACATTACTTGTGTTCTTCATACGGCGGCACAACCCTCTCACGATTGGGCAGCAAGAGAACCTTTCACCGACTTCACGGTAAACGCCAACGGAACTTTAAATATGTTGGAAATGACCCGTCAGCATTGTCCAGAGGCAGTTTTTATGTTTACTTCAACGAATAAAGTTTATGGAGATAATCCAAATTTTCTGCCCTTAATCGAAACAGAAACTCGCTACGAAATTGATGCAAGCCATCCCTATTTTGTGAATGGAATTGACGAACTTCACAGTATTGACCACACAAAACATTCCTTATTTGGAGCTTCAAAAGTAGCGGCAGATATTTTAGTGCAAGAATATGGTAGATATTTTGGCATGAAAACTGGCGTGTTCAGAGGAGGATGCTTAACGGGTCCAAATCACTCAGGAACGCAATTGCACGGATTTTTGGCTTACTTAATGAAATGTGCGATAACAGGAAATCATTATACGATTTTTGGGTATAAAGGAAAGCAAGTACGGGATAATATTCACTCGTATGATTTGGTAAATATGTTCTGGCATTTCTACCAAAATCCACGGGCGGGAGAAGTTTATAATGCAGGAGGAGGACGTTTTGCTAACTGTTCAATGTTAGAAGGAATAGCAATTTGTGAAGAACTAACAGGCAAAAAGATGAGCTATAGCTATTCAGAAACTAACCGTGTGGGCGACCATATTTGGTACATTTCAGACTTATCAAAATTCAAAGCACATTATCCAACCTGGAATTGGACTTTTGGTTTACACGAAACCTTGGAGCAAATTCACGATGGCATTGCTTCGAGATTGTAGAACAAAACTGTAAAGTATTAGACCACGGATAACACAGATTAAACTGACTTTCACGGATAATGTAATAAAAAATCTGTGAAAATTCGCTTAATCTGTGTCATCTGTGGTCTAATTTTTTCGTTATTACTTCAAAGGAATAATCAACTTCTCCCCACGCTCAGACATATCTTTTGTCTTTTTATTGGCATCCATTAAAGCCTGTTTGCTGATGCCATATTTCTGAGCAACCACCCTAAGAACATCACCCGCTCCAACCGTATGAATGGTTTGAACTTTAACATTTAATTTTGTCACCCCAACTTTAATCCCTTCCTGAGAAACGCCAGGATTTAAGGCTTGAAGCGTTGCTTTGCTAATATGATAGCGATTAGCAATTCCATAAAATGTCTCACCCGATTGAACGGTATGCGAGATAGTTTCTCCTTTTGGAACCTCCACTTTCTTGGGTTCTTCTTTCGTCTTCTCTTCCTTTTTAACCGTTTCTTCTTTCTTTGGTTCTACTTTTTTCTTTACATCTTTTGCCACATTATCCTCACCAGTTTCTTCCAAAGCCTGTGGAATAATAACGGGTTCAGCACCATTCTGTCCAGATATTGCCGTGGCGTTTGGTCGTTTACTTACCAAATCATCATCATTCACGCCATCATCTTTCATCGATTGCCAACCCACAAAAAGCAAGGCAATGACCATGGCAATTAGTACAAATAAAGTAATGGTGGGAAGTTTTGAAGTTTCTTCAACGGGGCGAGGATTACGGTTATCTTCCATAATTTTTTGTAAGGATAATTTAGGATTGTATAAAAGTAAAATTA
>JAYUIP010000077.1:0-1117 GCA_043765945.1 Arcicella sp. | reverse complement strand
AATCATCCCATATTCCTCCATTCAAACAGTTTCAGAAGGAAATGAATTTTGAAATGGTGGGGGTATCAGATATATGGAATCGTCGTAGAGATGAAGGTAAAGCCTTCATTGACAAGGAGTTAGGTTCTGATGTAAAAGTTTTTCGTAATAATGATGAGCTTTATGCGTCAAAATCGGTGGATGCTGTAATGATGTCCACCGCTGATTTTCAACACGCTGTTCATACGATGGAAGCCGTTCGGGCAGGCTGTGATGTGTATGCAGAAAAGCCGCTTGCTGAGACGATGGAAGATAATCGTGCGGTTTTGAAGGCAGTGAAATCATCGGGTAAAATCGTTCAGATTGGTTCGCAAAGACGAAGCGGTCCGAACTATTTTGCGGCGGAAGATTTTATTAAATCGGGTAAATTTGGTCCAATCGTAATGGTTGAATTAGTGTGGAACGTAAATCAACCTGGACGTTGGAGAAGACCCACTTTGACCAAAGATTTAAAAGAATCGGACATTGATTGGAAGCGTTTCTTGGTAAACCGTCCTGCCGATACTTTTGACCCTCGTAAATACTTGGAATACAGACTTTTCTGGCCCTATTCATCGGGAATTCCAGGGCAATGGATGTCGCACCAGATTGATACCGTTCACTGGTTTTCAGGTTTGCCTCACCCACGCAGTGCCGTTGCCAATGGAGGAATTTATCAATGGCAAGATGGTCGTAAAAATGCCGATACCATGACCGTTGTCTTTGATTATGGTCCATTGGATGATATGACAAAGGGCTTTCAAGTACAATTTACCAGTCGTTTTTCCAACGGTGCGGGTGATACAAAAGAGCTTTATTACTCAAACGGCGGCATGATTAATTTAGATACCAACGAAATTTCTTCATTAGGTGGTTTGGGTGTAAAAGAAGCCGCTGCGATGGGCATGAAAGCCAATCTTTTGGATAAAATGAAATTGAGCGATGTGACAAAAATTGAGACAAATGCCAACACGGGATATGATGTTTTAACAACGGCTCACATCAAAAACTGGATGGATTGTGTGCGTTCACGCAAAACGCCAAATGCCCCAATTGAGGCTGGATATCAGCATTCCATTGCAACAATTATGTCAAACGC
>JAYUIP010000076.1:0-1117 GCA_043765945.1 Arcicella sp. | reverse complement strand
GAACTCAATTTACCCCGTTTGGCGAAAGCTGGGGCAGTTTTTGTTCACGGAGATATTCGGAATAAAGAAGATTTTGATGCTCTCCCAAAAGTAGATTTCGTGATTGAAGCCTCCGCTGAACCTTCGGTTTTGGCAGGGTTAGACGGAACACCTGATTATTTGATAAATACCAATTTGGTTGGAACAATCAATTGCTTGAACTATACAAAAAAGTGCGGAGCAAGTTTCATTTTTCTTTCAACAAGCCGTATTTATCCCATCAAAGCGATTGAAAAACTGAATTACGAAGAACAAGAAACTCGCTTTACTCTGTCTGATAATCAGCCCGTTAGAGGGGTTTCTGCCAAAGGAATTGCCGAAGATTTTCCATTGGACGGGGCAAGATCTTTATACGGAGCAACAAAATTAGCTTCGGAATTAATGATTCATGAATACAACGAATTTTATGGCATGAAAACCGTCATCAATCGTTGTGGCGTTTTGACGGGTCCTTGGCAAATGGGTAAAATTGATCAGGGCGTAATGGTGCTTTGGGTGGCAAAACACTTCTGGCAACAAAAATTAGCCTACATTGGTTATGGTGGCTCAGGCAGACAAACTCGTGATATGTTGCACGTCAAAGATTTATACAAACTCATTGATTATCAGCTACATAACATTGATAAAGTGAATGGCGAAATCCTAAATGTAGGCGGTGGTGTGGAAGTAAGTGCGTCTTTGCAAGAATTAACTGCTATTTGTCAAGAGGTTACGGGCAAGACCATTCCAATCAGTCAAGTTCCTGAAAATCGTGCCGCAGATATTCCTTTATACATTACGGATAATTCAAAAGTAACTGCTCTAACTGGCTGGAAACCAGAGATTTCGATGAAACAAATTGTGCAGGAAATTACCGATTGGATTACAGAAAATGAAGAATCATTGGCTTATGTTTTAAAGTGAAATAGTACCGAAAACGATGCCAACGAAAATTAGACCACGGATAAAACGGATTTAACAGATTTACACTGAGACGCATAGTCAGATTTTTTTAATTTTATCCGTGTAAATCTGTTAAATCCGTACAATCCGTGGTCTAATGTTAATCAATCAACTTCACCAAATATTTTCCCATTGC
>JAYUIP010000075.1:0-1118 GCA_043765945.1 Arcicella sp. | reverse complement strand
AAAATACTTACGTTAAATTTGTGAACGCTCCGTCAGTTGCCCGTTTTGCGAAACGACATATTTTTCATTCATTTACTTTTCGGAATGTTAGTAAATAGAATTAAATTAACCAGAAACAGTCTCTAAACGAATTTAGAGACTGTTTCTGATTTTGGTTAGAAAATAATTTCTGAATGATATTCCACCTTTGGCTCTTCTAATAAAAATAATTCAAGTTCTTTTTTATGTTGGAAACCGTTTAGTTTTTGTTTGTAAGAATTAGTTATTTCTTTATCTTCAATTTCAAGTTTACGGTTCTTACTTATTTCTAAAAACGCTAATTCTTGGTCTATTCCTAAAAATCTTCTGTTCAATAAATTAGCGGCAATTCCAGTTGTGCTACTACCCGTAAAAGGGTCAAGAATCCAAGCGTAAGGTTTTGTTGAGGCTAATATCAATCTTGTTAAAACTGATAAAGGCTTTTGAGTTGGATGTTTTCCACAAGATTTTCCCATTTAAAAACTAATTGAATTACCGAAAGCTATATCTCACTTATCCATTAAAAGTTTAAATACAAATAAAAAAATTATAATTACCTGAAAATGATCATGTTACACTTGTTTCTTTAAAAGTTTGATCTAATATTTGCAAAAAAATAATAGATGAATACTTCTTTTGAGCGTTGCGAAAATACCAAAGTTGAATGGCTTACACCTCCCGAATTAGTTAAAAAATTGGGGTATTTTGATTTAGACCCATGCTGCCCTGTTGATCCACCATTCCTACACGCTGAACATAACTTCAGTGTTGAAGATGACGGTTTAGAAAAAGACTGGTTTGGTAGAGTTTTTTGTAATCCTCCTTATGGAAAAGGAATGGAGTTATGGATTGAAAAACTAAAAAATCATGGAAATGGTATTACTTTAATTTTTGCAAGGACCGAAACAAAATGCTTTTTTGAACACATTTGGAATGATGCAGATGCCATACTATTTGTTAAAGGTAGAGTTAAATTTTATCATGTCTCAGGAATTCAAGGTGGAACATCTGGAGCTCCAAGTGTATTTATTGCCTATGGTAAAGAGAATGCGTTAGCTCTTCAAAACAGTGGTATCAAAGGCAGATTCATTAATTTGAAA
>JAYUIP010000074.1:0-3535 GCA_043765945.1 Arcicella sp. | reverse complement strand
TTTTTACCGTAATCGTGTAAGTAATATTTTCGCCTACGTTTGGTTTACGATTTGAAACAGTTTTCTTAATTTCCAAATCCGCCGACTCCCCTCCTATCGTTACCGTAGCTTCATCGTCCTCTCCTTTTCCTGTTCCATTTCCAACTTGTGAATCTGAATCAAATTGGTCGCTCTTGGTAATCTCGGCTTTGTTTATGATACTTCCACCTACTAAAATCTTGGCGGTATAAGTAACCGATTTACTATCACCTGCGTTGATTCTGCCAATTTTCAAACTTAAAGTATCACCCGTTTTTGACTGAGTAAAATCATTTAATTTCACAATCGTTAATCCTTTTGGTAAGTAATCTTTCACCTCAACATTAGTCACATTATCATTGCCGTCGTTTGTTACGGTAATTGTGTAAGTAACCTCCGAACCAATCGTTACCGTGGGATTTGAGACCGTTTTCTTCAAACTTAAATCTGAAATTGGCACTGTTATCGTGGCTTTACTTTGATCATCTTGACTGTCTTCTATGCCTGTATCTGGCTGAGAATCAGGGTCGTATTGATCAGCTTTGGTAATTTCCGCACGATTCGTTAAGGCATTATTTACATTTAATTTATTATAAAAATCCTTCGTAACCATCACTTCAACCGTCATCTTAATCGTCTGATTTACAGCAATTTGATTAATATTTTTACTAATTAATAAACTATCGCTTGCCTTCACAAAATCTGGACTTGATACAAATATTAAGCCCTTTGGTAAGAAATCTTTCACTTGAACATTCGTCGCAATACTTGGTCCAGCATTGGAGACTTTTATGGTAAATATGGTTGTTTTTCCGACATTCACAAATTGGTCAGCCACGGTTTTCACCAAGCTCAAATCAGCCTGTTCACCGCCGACCGTAACTCTTGCATTATCATCTTCACCGTCTTCTGTGCCTGTATTTGGCTTAGAATTCGGATCAAAAACGTCTGATTTAATAATTTCGGCTTTGTTGGTAATTAAGCCTTCCTTGATAACACGAGCCACAAAAGTTAGCGTATCAACCGAATTTGGTGCAACCGTTATTGCCTTGCTTATCAAAACAAAATCGTTCGACATCGTAAAGTCTGCGACAGGCGTTCCTGCGACAGGCGTTCCTGCGGCAGGCGTTACTGGACTACTTATAAACTCTAATCCAATCGGCAAAATGTCCCTTACAACCACGTTAGTAGCTGAATCTGGTCCCGCATTTTTTACTAATAAACTAAAAAGAATATTTGAACCAATGTTAGTTGAACGACGGTCAGCTAATTTCTGTAAACTCAAATTTGCGGTACGAGGTTTTACCGTTACATTATCCGTATCATCCTGTCCGTCTTTTGTTCCAGAATTGGGTTGAGAATCAGGGTCATATTGGTCAGATTTTGTAATTTCAGCGTAATTTGTGAACGCTGTTGCACTCATAACTTTTGCCGTATAGGTCAAAACAACGGTCGAATCTTTGCCAATTTTTGCAATATTCCCATACAAAATACTGGTTAAATTATCAAAATCTTGACTCTGAATAAACTCAATTCCTTTTGGTAATTTGTCCTTCACTTGTACGTTCGTAGCGACATCTGGACCAGCATTACGCACTGATATTGAGTATGTTAGCGTATCGCCCACGTTCGGACGCTTGTTTGAAACCATCTTCACCAAACTCAAATCCGCTTGCTCACCATTGATTAAAACGCCCGATTCATCGTCTTCTCCCTTACCAGTCCCATTGCCATGCGGCGAATCTGGATCGTATTGATCAGCCTTTGAAATTTCAGCTTTGTTGGTCAATGCACCTGGCACTAAAACTTTAACTTTGAAACTAACCGAACGACTCGTTCCTGAGTTAATCAATGGAATCAAATTGCGTAACGTATCACCCGATTTCGTCCAACCAGAACCCGAAATAAATTGCAAACCTTTTGGCAAAATATCCTTAATCTCAACGTTAGTTGCATTGCTTACGCCATCATTTGTAACCGTCAAAGTATAATCAATTTCTTCATTAATTCTTGGCTTACGATTCGAGGCGGTTTTCACCAAACTCAAATCAGCATATTGGATTTTTATTTCTGCATCATCCGTATCATCCTGACCATCTCCATAACCCGTATTTGGCTGAGAATCAATATCATACTGATCAGATTTTGATATTTCTGCATAATTTTTAATGGCATATCCACGAGCCAAAGCTAAGGCAGTAACTCGAACTTTTATCAAGAACGTAACCGTAGAATTTGGTAAAATTTCAGCAATATTTTTACTAATCATCGTACTATCATCCAACATTGTCCACTCGGAAGTGGTTACGGGGTCTAAAATAACTTGCAAACCTCTTGGCAAATAATCGTGAACTTGAACATTAGTTGCCTTTGAAGGACCGCTATTTTTCACCTTAATCGAATACGTTATCACATCGCCCACATTTGGTGCGACGGGTGTTCCTGTTGGATTATCCACATCTTTGGTCAAACTCAAATCTGCCACCTGTCCTCCAACTGTTACCGATGCCTCATCATCTTCCCCATTTTGCAAGCCATTATTCGCCTCAGAATCTGGATCTAATTGGTCAGATTTTGAAATTTCAGCACGGTTTGTAACTGGATTTGAGGTATTTACTTTTGCGGTAAACTTCAACGTATCAGCCTTTCCACTCTCAATTTTTACAATATTTTTACTTAATAGCACTCCATTATTATTGGCAAAATCATTGCTCGAAACAAATTCTAACCCCGTTGGAAGAATATCTCTTACTTGAACATTGGTCGCAAAATCAGGACCGTTATTCATCATAACTAACTTATATTCAAACACTTGCCCGATTTGTGGAGCTTGGTTTGAAACCAACTTCCGCAAACTTAAATCCGCAACTCGTACTCGTAATTGAGCATTATCCGTATCGTCTTCACCATTGTCCGTTCCGTTGTTTGGTTGCGAATCTGGGTCGGGCGTATCGGAATCCGTAATCTCGGCTTTATTTAAGAAATATACTGGCAATAAATTATTCGCCGCTACATTATCCAACACCATCTTTTTGATTTTTGCCGTAAAAGTTAATTTTACCACTGAATCCTTTTTGACATTGAAGATCGTTGCTGATAATGTCCCTGCCGAATTCGTGAAATACTTACTCGAAATAAATTCTATACCCGTTGGCATATAGTCTTTTACCGTGAATTGTCCAACCGCATCGGGTCCTGCATTTCTTACTTCAATAGTATAAGTAACTGTTTGTAAGGAAGTTACCACCGAATCAGAAACTAATTTGGTTAAACTTAAATCGGCTGAACGTCCAAATGTACTAACTTCGGCTCGGTCATCTTCGGCATTATTTATACCGTTTCCAACCTTAGAATCTGGGTCGAATTGGTCGGATTTAGTAATTTCAGCCGAATTTAAAACGTTGCCTGCTTGCGTGATTTTTGCCGTAAACGAAAGCGTGCGAGAAGTACCACCCAATAATGATGGAATTGAAGCGGTTAAAATACCATTATTATTTACAAAATCTGTGGCATTTAC
>JAYUIP010000073.1:0-1120 GCA_043765945.1 Arcicella sp. | reverse complement strand
TAAGTCCGAAAACTACTACTACTTATACATTAAATTCAATTAGGAATCAATGCGGAATTGGTAAATTTACGGGCAGTGCCACCGTGGAAGTAAATGCTGTGTCGGATAGACAAGTGAATTTTGATACCCAAAATTTTTATTTTTTTGCTTTATGCACGGGTTCAAACGTCAACATTCCATTCACAACCAAAGGTACTTTTAGTGCCACAAATGTTTTCACAGTACAGATGTCTGATGCCCAAGGGAAAAACTTTAAAGATATAAAAACAGAAGGTACAAAAAGTCCCTTAACTGCCACCATTCCAATAGCCACGCCATTAGGAGATAACTATTTGTTTAGGGTAATGGCTTCTGATAAAGATGCTACTTCAACAACCAGCCAAACTGGCAATTCAGTTCTTTTAGGAGCAACAGCTCGTTTCGATACCGCCAGTTATTACTTTTCGGAAGGGAAACCCGTCAAAATCAATGTTAAATTTACGGGAACACCGCCCTATAATTTCAGTATCGGAACTGATGAAGTGAGTGCTAAAACTTATAATAGCTTAAAACAAATTTATGAATTGGTCTTAAATCCAACCACGCCCACAAAACTCAAATTATTTAATGTTTTGAGTGAATACTGTGGTAGAGGCTCCGTTATTGAACCTTCCGTTGTGAGTTTGGAACTCCTTACAGCAAATGAAAATTTTGAGAAAATGGAGATACGGTTATTCCCTAACCCAACTAATGATATTATTTACATCAATTCTGACGGTAAAAAAGCTGACCTTGAATTAGTGGATATTACAGGAATTAGCGTTTTGCAAAAACAGATAACAACTGAACATGAAGAACTAAATATCAGTAAAATGAAAGCTGGAACGTATTTTTTAAGAGTTTCGAAGAATGATAAACAAGCAGTTTTTAAGGTATTAAAATTATAAAATAATATAATTTATTTGTAGAAAACGTACAAAGTTTTAACCCCAAAACTTGTACGTTTTTTTATTTACTATGAATAAGGAGAAGCCGTTTATCACTTGCAACATTCAACAAATTCCATTAAGTTTGTAATGAAGGGATTAAGAAAATACCGTAGCATTTCAACCTCAATCCCAATCTCCAAAAACCTAATCCC
>JAYUIP010000072.1:0-1121 GCA_043765945.1 Arcicella sp. | reverse complement strand
TCAACATATCCCAAGTGAGCTTTTCAGCGGGAGCATTTTTTGCTGAAATAAAGGTTGAAATTATTAAACCTAAAATTAGTAATGTCTTGATTTTCATGTCTGTAACCCGATGCTTCCGCATCGCTTAATGATTAATAAATGATTTTGTTATGTCCGATGCAGAAGCGGAGTGCCGCCCAGCATCGGGTTACAACTACTCATCCGCTAATGTTTTTGAAATGTTGATGTTATAAATGCCTAATGATGGTATAGCTGCCGCTAATAATCCGATAAATAATGCTCCTAAAAATAGATAAAATTCTTCAGTTAACAAAGATAAAACGTTGAAGTCGTAATGAAAATTTTGTTCCACATTTTCTGACAAAATCCAAAGCCCTAATCTACTCAAAAATATGCCAATTATAAAGCCTATTACGCTGATTATCAATCCCTCTAATAACAACAATAAAAATAATTTTGTTCGACTTGCCCCCATCGAAAGCATCAAAGCCATTTCATATTTTCGTTCTTTCAAAGAATTATATAGTGACACAAAAACACTTAATCCCGAAACAATAATTATCACCAAAGCAATCCACTTTAAAGCATCCACCCCCACGCCCAACAAGGCAAACAATCGGTTGATTTCAATGGCTGGCGTAGCAGTTTGTAAAGTAGAATTTTGATTAATACTTCTCGCCATCATCATGCCCATGGCTGGATTGCGGAATTTTACTAATAATGAAGTTATTTCCTTTGAATCCTCTTCATGATGATGTTCTTCGTCAGCTTGAGGTTGCTCTTCTTCCAATAATTTCAAAGCATTTGCCCCCTTTCCCGCTTCTTCTTCGTGGTGTTCGTCATGCACTGCCCAAACGCTTTCTAAGGGCGTAATCATTAAGGCATCAAGCACGGAATTAGTCGTTTTTAATACGCCAACAACCTTAAATTGCTTTTCTTTATGAGCCTCGCCTTCTTTATCAAAACCATGTTGAGATGAAAAAGCATCACCCACTTTCAGTCCTAAATTCTTGGCAACTCTACTGCCAACTATTATTTCCATTGCCTTTGAAAATACTTTCCCTGTTTCAAATTCTGCTTGAAAATGAGCTAAATATCTCTCATTTGAACCCACAATTCTG
>JAYUIP010000071.1:0-1121 GCA_043765945.1 Arcicella sp. | reverse complement strand
CATCTGCCATACCATCGAATTCACCCGAAGCACCCACTGCCAAATGATGATCCATGATATTTCGTCCCAATTGGTCGGATTCATTGCCCAAACCGTTTGGATGACGTTTTGACTTTGAATTCATCATAATTCCCGTTGTTGGGAACGCCGAAGCATTTAGGAAAATAACTTTTGCAAAGTATTCAATCGACTCATTGGTTTTTTGATCAACGATTCTTACGCCAACTGCCTTTCCTAATTTATCATCAAAAATAACTTCCTGCACAATTGCATCTGGACGAAGGGTCAAATTACCCGTTTTCACCGCCGCAGGCAAGGTTGATGATTGCGTTGAAAAATATCCACCATAAGGACATCCCATCATACAACGATTTCTGTATTGACATTGAGCACGACCTAAATCATAAGCAATTTTCGATTCACCCGTCAAATGGGCAGTGCGTCCCATGATAAAATGACGGTTCGGAAATTCTTTTTCAATTCTTATTTTCATCTCTTTTTCAAGAGCATTCATATTCATTGCTGGCAAGTAATGTTCACCGTGTGGCAACACATCAAGATTATCTTTACCTCCACTGATGCCTGCAAATTTCTCTACATAATCATACCAAGGTGCTATATCATTGTATCTGACGGGCCAATCTGTGGCGATGCCTTCCTTTGAATTTGCTTCAAAATCAGTAGGATTCCAACGATATGACTGACGACCCCACATCAACGAACGCCCGCCTACGTGGTAGCCACGAATCCAATCGATTGGTTTCTTTTCTACGATTGGGTTTTCTTTGTCATTTTCAAACATATTTCTCCAAGGCTCATTGGCGGTATAACCCGTGCGAACATTGATAAAATATTCTTCAGCAGTTTTGCTATCTACTCGTCCACGATGAGGAAAATCCCATGGGTTTTTAGTGGCTTCCGTATAGTCAGTAACGTGTTTAATATCACGTCCACGTTCCAGCATGATAACTTTCATACCTTTTTCGCATAATTCTTTAGCAGCCCAGCCACCTGATATTCCTGAACCAACCACGATGGCATCGTAGGTATTTGCTTTTGTTCCTGTTCCTATAATTTCCATTCTAAGGGAGTTATAAAGTTAAAAAGTTATAAAGTTAAAG
>JAYUIP010000070.1:0-1122 GCA_043765945.1 Arcicella sp. | reverse complement strand
GAGCCGTTGAATCTGTCGAAACGTTGATGTACTGGATAGCTCGCAAGAAAACCTTATTTTCAGGACCTTTCTCAAAATTAATGACTTGACGATTCAATTGTTCCCCACCGTAAGTGCCAGGAATAGTAGCCGATTTTGAGATACGAGTAACTGTCATAATTTCACGACCCATCAAAGAATCTGGGATTTCGAAGTAGTATTTATCTTCTACTTTATGCACCGTAAAAAGCCCTTTTGAAGTTTTTGCTTTGTCGGTGATAACCTCTTTGTAAGGTTTCGGACCTGTTTTTGGTGCTTCGGCAGGTTTTGGCGGTGTAACAGATGGAGGAGGCGTTTTTACCTCTCCTTTTTTGTCTTGGGCTTTGGCAGTTAGGGTTAGGAATGCCAAAGAAGCCAAAAACAAGGCATTCTTAGTGATTTTTAGCATGATGAATAGTTAGTTATTTTTTACGATAACGAAAATACAAAAAAATGCAGTTCCACTGGGGGTTTATTGAAAATTTTCTGTGATGACCACAAATGTGATTTGATAAGTTTGTGTTTTATCCTTAATTCTTAGTAATTTTAATCCTAAAATAGTGTAGCAATTTATCTATAAATACATAAATGAAATGGAAGCAATAAATATTAGAGCGTATCCAAACGACATCTCGCAAGTTGAGGCTATAAAAGCTGTTATGATGGCTTTTAAGATACAATTTGAAATTACAAATGAGCAAAAAAGCTATAACCCAGAATTTGTAGCTAAAATTGAGCAGAGTAAGAAAGAAATTGAAAATGGTAGTTCTATTCGTATTAAAAAAGAAGATTTAAAACAATTTCTAAATTTATAATGGCATATATTTTAGAATTTTCTTCACAAGCACAGAAAGATATTTCTTTCCACAAATCATCAGGAAATAAAGCAGTTTTGAAAAAAATGCTTATTCTTTTTCAAGAATTAGTTGAGCATCCCTTTGAAGGAACAGGAAAACCTGAATTATTAAAATATGACCTTGCAGGATACTGGTCTCGTAGAATAAATCGTGAACACAGAATTGTTTATGAAGTAGTGGAGGAAACTGTTTTTATTCTTTCTGTAAAAGGTCATTACGATTAAAAATATAATCAAATCGGTAAAGT
>JAYUIP010000069.1:0-3543 GCA_043765945.1 Arcicella sp. | reverse complement strand
AATTCCTGCGTCAATACGTCTAAATCCTTTCAAATTAGTTGATACATTGAATTTTGAAATCACTGATGATAATCCCTTTTCTGAGTTCGGAAAATACGTAAATAATCTTCCATGTTTCAACGCAGACCCACTTTTTCACGCAGGAACATACACCGTCCAAGAAGCAAATTCAATGTCGTTGGAGTATGTTCTCAGAAATACCGTTGATTTATCCAAAGACCTCAGAATCTTAGATTTGTGCGCTTCTCCGAGTGGAAAGAATACGCACATTGCCAGTTTGATTACACCCGAATCTATTTTAGTAAGTAATGAAGTCATTAGCACAAGGTCAGATATATTGGCGGATAACGTGACCAAATTAGGGACGATGAACACCATCGTGACGAGCAACGACCCAAAAGATTTTGGCAAACTTACTGGTTTTTTTGATGTCGTAATCATTGACCCGCCTAATTCAGGTTCAGGTTTATTTCGTAAAAATCCCGAAGCAATTAAAGATTGGTCGTTAGAAAATGTGGCATTATTTGCCCAAAAACAGAAACGAATCATTGCGGATGCTTGGGCGTGTTTGAAAGATGGCGGAATATTGATTTATTCAACATCGTCTTATTCACCCGCTGAAAATGAAGAAGTTATGGATTGGGTCAAAAAAAAATATGGAGCAACAGCCCCCCAAAGCGTCGGTCGCCCCGCTCCCGAAGGAGGAGCTTTCTCGTCCAAATTTTGCCGAACTTTGGAGTCGAAAGTTCCCCCTCTGGGGGTGGAGGGGGCTTTTCGCTTTTACCCAAGCGATTCGGGTGAAGGTTTCTTCATTTCTATTATAAAAAAGACTAATTCTGAAAAAGAGACCTACGTCCGTTCGGGCAGACCGATTAAAAATAACAGTCGCAGAACGCAACGAGAAGTTTTCAGACCGTGGATAGAAGACATTGATAATTATAATTGGTATGATGTTAAAGATGAATTTTTCTTAATAGACGCTGAGCATGAATATTTGGTAAATGTCTTGCAATCATATTTGCATATACGAAAAGCAGGGGTGAAGATGGGAAAAATTGCGGGTAAAGATTTAATCCCAGACCATCAATTGGCATTGAGTTTGTACCTTTCTGAGAATATAAATCGGGTGGAATTAACCGAGGAGGAAGCGATGAAGTATTTACGAAGGGAAGAATTCACGCTTGACCAAGCACAAAAAGGCTGGTCATTGATGACCTTTGAGAATTTTGGATTGGGATGGGCGAAAATTTTGCCTAATCGGATAAATAACTATTTTCCGAAGGAGTTGAGAATTAACGGTAAAAGTTGAATATTATATTATTCAAAACTTCCCCAATATAGAATTATTACTTTATATTTGATTCAGAAAACCAAGTAACCACAAAACTATTTAATGAGAGTATTTACAAAAGGGACTTTAAGAGACTTTTGGGAAGAATATCCAGATTCGGAAAAGCCTTTAAAGTTATGGTTTGAAATAATGGAAGAAAGTGAATTTTTGACTCCAAATAATGTTATTTCTCTTTTTAAAAGTGCTGATACTGTTAAAAATGGACGTATTGTCTTCAATATTTGCCGAAATAAATATAGATTAATTGCCAAATTTGAATACGAAAAACAGTTCGTTTTTGTAAGGTTTATCGGTACTCACAAAGAATATGATCAAATCGAAGACATCGAAAACATATAGAAATTAATGATTCCACAAGATGAAAAATATAGATATTAACTTAGATGAAATTATAATTAAGCCAATAACCTCGAAGCAAGATTTTGCGGAGGCTAATAAAATTATAGATTTACTGATAGATGCTGATTTAATCGAAAACCCAGAAATCAGAGAAAAAGCGATGAATATATTAGAAGCCGTTAGTATTTTGGCAATCCAATATGAAAAAAAACATTTTCCCATTGATAAACTTGACCCAATTGAGTCAATTAAGCAAAGAATGGAAATGCTAAATTTATCTCAAAAAGACTTAGCAAAGTTTATGGGAGGAGAGAATAGAGTGTCGGAAGTTCTTAACAAAAAAAGACCGCTTACGCTTAAAATGATAAGAAACTTACATCAAAATTTCGGAATTCCAGCCGATACTTTATTAGCATTTTGAACAGTATTTTTGAACAGATTCTATTAAAAGGGTTAATTTGTAAGGCAATTTATACGTATCTCTCAGTATTTTACATATTTTTGTATCGGAATTATTATACCACAAATAATTAATTGTATGTCAGCGGGTTAAACCCGATTAAAATGTTTATCTCATATTAACGATTTTGTTGGAATAACAAACACAAAACCCCTCAAAATCGAAAAGCACGCATGATTAACGAAGAAGCAAAAGAAATTAAAGAAGAAATCGAAGCAAATGCTATCGAGACAACTGAACCTACTGAGCAAGTAGATTCACCAGTAAGCGAGGCAACAGAAACCTCTGAATCAACACAGGAAACAAGCATCGAATCTGTGAGATTTGCCCCTGAACCAAGTGAAGAAATTGTTCATGAACCAGTTGCAGAAGTTGTTGAATCAATTGATGATGTAACTCCTGAATCAGTTGAGGAAACTACGCCTGAATTAGTTGCTCAAACGCCTGCACCCGTAGAAGAAGTGACACCAGAGCCAGTTTCGGAACCAGAAATGGAGAAACCAGAACCTATTTCTGAACCCGTTGAAACAACTGCCCCAGAGCCAGTAGCTCAAGTTTCAGCACCCGTTGAAATGGCAACTGAACCCGCTACTTCGGAAGAGGTTGTTGCTCAAACCGAAGCTGTTGATTATTCTAATTTCAGCAAAAAAGATTTTATCTCTACTTTAGAAAAAATAATGGCTGATGTGAAGGAAAATCCTTCGGTTGGTGCTTTCAGACGTTCAGAAGATACTTTAAAAGAAGTTCGTCCGTTGTTTGAGCAAATTAAAGCAACTGAAAAAGCGCAGGCTTTGTCTAAATTCAAGGAAGCAAACGAAGATTCAGAGGAGGGTTTTGACTTTAAATTTGATACTGACATTGGACAATTTGACAAACTTTTTAAAGGTTTGAAGGATGAGCGTTCAAAGTATTTCCAAAGTATTGAGAAGGAAAAGGACAAAAACTTCAATCAAAAAACTGAATTAATTAACCGTTTACGCACACTCGTTGAAGGTGAAGACAGTTCAGATCCTGCTCACATCAAAACGGGCTTTAACGATTTCAAGAAAATTCAAGACGAATGGAAAGCCGCTGGAAATGTTAATTCTCCGCATAACAATACGTTATGGCAAACTTTTCACGCCTTAGTTGATAGATTTTATAGTAATAGAAGTATATATTTTGAGTTATTAGAACTTGACCGTAAACGTAATCTTCAACAAAAAATTGACCTTTGTACCAAGATTGAAAAAATCTCGGAAGCCTCTAAAACAGAGTCAGTTACGGGCAAAATGTTGGACGAAGCCGTTGCCGCTTTTGAAGAATATAAACACGTTGGACCCGCTCCAAAAGAGGAAAACGAATTGATTTGGCAACGAGTAAAGGATGCTTTGGACTTAATTTATGGCAAACG
>JAYUIP010000068.1:0-1124 GCA_043765945.1 Arcicella sp. | reverse complement strand
GTAGGATGGCTTCGTGCTTCATAACTCATGGGTTTTAAAGCCGTCAATTCTGAAAATGGGCTTCTATTTTACGCCCCTAAATCCAAAGGCATAAATTTTGCTTTCACGCCAAATCCTTGCATAACCTCCGCTAATTCACTCAAATATCTTTCTCTAATTTCTTTGTATTGCTCAATAATCGAAACAGGGCTATCTGCCTCACGATGGCGTTTCAGCGTATTTGAATTCATTTCTATTAATTGCAACAAATGAGCGATAATTAATGCTTTTTGTTCTCCATTCTTGATAAATTCTTGATTCTCTTCCATTATTAAATTATGTAATGCTTACTTTCGTAATCTTCCACTAATATTGAAACTGATTCCAGTGCTTCTTCTTCGAGGCTATCTTCTTCACAATTAATTAATTGATCAATGAGTTTTAGATATTCTTTGTATTGAATTTTATCTTTAATGGGCTTTGAATCCGATTTGATTTCTGATATTGTCTGCATATTGAAATTACAAAATCATTTTGATCAATTTATACAAAATTTGATGTTAATGAATCTGTTAGAGTATTGTTTCGGAATAGATTTTATTTACCCACAAATTTAACTAATTTTATTTCCCAAGAACATTCAATTTCCCAATTGTTCCATCAACGAATTTTTCGCCAATGAAATATCTATTCCAAATACTATTTTTCGGGCTATTTTCTGCCTCTGCCGTGGCTCAACTTAATCAGCTCGAGCAAATTGATATTCCCAAAGATTCCAAGTTTGATGAGTCTATTTCAATTTTACCTTTGGATAAAAATGGGATGCTTTTGACTTTGCAAAAAGAGGGTTTTTTCAATCGAAATGTAGCTAATTGGGTGTTTTACCGATATGATACGAATCTTCATGAACGTTGGCAAAGTACGCTAAATTTGGAAGTGGGTTTTGAATCCGTAATGTCATATCAAAACGAAAATTATCTGTTTTGGTTATTTCAAGAACCCGAAACGCCCAAAATTATTGTAGTTCGATTGGATTTAGAAAGAGGCGAAATAGACGAATTTAAAGGCAAATTATTAGGGAATGTTGAGATAGAATTCTTTAAAGTTTTAGAAAATACTGCCTTTTTGGGTGGCGAATATTTCGA
>JAYUIP010000067.1:0-1124 GCA_043765945.1 Arcicella sp. | reverse complement strand
TTGCTTTTCAAGGCTTTGAAATGGGTAAATTCTTGAAACAGACGGAACAAATTGGAAAAATATCTTTATCAGCAAAAGTGAAAGGAATTGGCATTGACCCCAAGACAATGAGAGGTTCGGTGGATGGCACAATTCAACAGGCGGAATTGAAAGGATATGATTATAAAAATGTGGTTTTACAAGCGGATTTAGCTAACCAAATTGTCAACGTTAAAGGTAACATCAAAGACCCAAATATTACGCTTTTACTTGATACAAAATTGGATATTTCAACAGCCTATCCAAGCGTAAAAGGAACGGTAAATATTGGGCAATTAAACTTGAAACCATTAGGATTTTATACTGAAAATATCGGAATTCGGGGTGATATTGACATTGATATGCCAACTACAAATCCTGACAATCCGAGTGGAACGATTTTTATTAGACAGGGGACTCTTTTACAGGATGGAAAACCAATAAAAATTGAGAATACTTCATTGACCGCCACCAATACGCCCGAAGGCAAAAAGATTACGATAAATGCTCCATTTATGAAAGCAAATTTGAACGGAAATTTCAATTATTTACAGCTTTCAGACATCTTCATTTCAACAATAAATAAGTATTTCGTTCTGCCCGATATTGCCTACAAACCCGTCACGTCTCCTTATAATTTGACCATGGACGTAAAATTGGTAAAACACCCTCTTATTCAAGCATTTGTGCCAGGTTTGACTCGCTTGGATACTGCCCGTTTTGCGGCAGTTTTGGATAGTCAGGCAGATACTATTTTTAGGGCAAATTTATTAATGCCTTATTTGGAATATGATACGATTAAGGTTCGAAATGTAAAGATGAAAATGGCTGGAAATGCCACAAGATTAACCTATTCGGGAGGACTTGATGGCGTGGTTTTGACGGGTTTTCAAGTAAGAAAGACGAGTTTATCGGGTGATGTGAGTAATAATATTGCATCCTTCAAAGCATCCTTCAAAGATTCGGTTGATAAAGACCGTCATGCCGTTGCAGGATTATTGCAAAATGTTGATAATCAGTATCGTATCAAATTAAGAAGAGGTGGTTTATTCCTTAATTATACGTCGTGGCAAGTGGATTCTACGGGCTATTTGCAGTATGGAAAT
>JAYUIP010000066.1:0-3544 GCA_043765945.1 Arcicella sp. | reverse complement strand
AAATCGTGGTCATTTATACTTGGTGGATTGATTTAACAGCTTTTTTATGGTTGAATTTGATTGGGTGTTTATTAGTAATTGGCTTCGGATTTTTATTTCAAATGCTTCAAAACCAGTTCAAAATCAAGTAAAATATCTTCCCCTGAAACCATTTTATCAAAGCCTTCAATGATATGAACAAGCCCTTCTGTGCGATATACATAGACTTTTTCAGTTTTTGGATTGATTAACCATGCCATCAAACAGCCATTTTCCATCCATGCTTCCATGCGTGAAGTGGAAGATTTCAGCGAATCACTATCCGACATTAATTCAACAATGAACTCTGGGCAAACATACGGAAAAGTCTTTTTGTCAGCATTATAACGATTCTGAAAACGTTCGTGCGAAATCCAAGCGGCATCGGGTGCTTTCATGGATGTATCTGGAAGAATATATCCTCCATTTGATTCTGAAACAAACCCTAATTTTTTCTCAAAATTCCAGTTCCCTAACTGGCGACCAAGTTCGTTATTTTTGAAACTTGTTTCTATAAAGGTTGGTGGCATAATTAAAATTTGACCATCTTTTGAACGTTCTATTTGCCAATCTTTGTTAAGCGTACAAAACTCAAAGAATTCCTCATCATTCATTACTGAGCGAGGCATTTCTATCTTTAAGACATTGGTTTGTATGTTTTCAAATAATGACATATTTTCTCTTTTATTTTTCTAAGTTACACAAAAATCCCTACTTCTCAGTCAAATCCTTACTCACTGGCAAAACAGGCAGTGTTACAACTTTCTGTTGGGGCGTAAATAAATAATTAAAACTCTTGGTGTAAAGCAAACTTGCCCCACCAGCCGTGAAAGTTTGGTTATTATTTACGGTTGTTCCATTTAATGTAGTCTGCAAATTTCTATTATAAGTCTTGAAACGAAGGCTTCCATCCCGTGTAACGAACCATTCCAATGCCCAGTCGCCAATGAGTGATTGGGCGTTTGTTTGATTAGTGGCTGTGGTGAATCCGCCGCTTCGAGTAAGCCTAAAACGATCGTTGAAATTATAGGATAGTCTTACTTGGAGGTTATTAATTAAGTCTTGATTCAGAGCCGTTCCCGTTGTGGTTAAATCAACATTCAAATTTGGATCAATTTGTGAAAAAACGTTACTAATTTGATTTGAAAATAGCTCCGTAATGGTACTTAAAACGTTGATATTTGCAAATGCTCCTACCCCTTGCGGAGCCATTGAATTTAATAAAAGCACATTACTCACCTGACGATTTAACTCTTGTTCGTCCGTTTTTATACGATTTTCAAAAGACGTTACACCTTGAACAAAATCAGGACTTTGAGGGTAATCTCTCATTTTCATATCGAAAGTAACAGTAGGTTGTAGAAGTCTATCCTTCAAATTTATTGTTACATCAACTGGATAACGGCGTACATATTCAGGTTGACTTCTTCTACTTGAATCAACTATCACGACAGACCCCAAATAGCTCAAATTTTGGGTATAAACTGCCTTAATATCTACCACAGCTTCGTATGGATTGCCCGTCCACGAAATTTTGCTTCCACGAGTAATATTGAATTTTTTATTGAGGATATTTTTGAAGGTAAAAGTATAATCTCCTCGCTCAATGTTATAGTCGCCCGTCATGTCAAAACCACCTCTTGTATCCACCTTAAAATTGAGTTTCCCAGAACCATTTGCTCTCATAATGTCGCCCGATTGTTTATCGAATTGCACTTCTCCGTAGGCTTCGGGCGTGAGTTCAAAGTTCAAATCCATCTTAATTCCACTCGAATTTACGTTTGAAACTAACTGCTTTTTATTGGTAGAATCTCTCTTGATAATGGCACTCACGAATTCTATATCTTCTTGACTGCCAGCATCTTGTGCCTTATCCAATGGAATATACAAACGGGTGCCTCTATCGGTTTTTAAGTCAGTATAAATGGTTAAATTATCAAAACTTCCGCCTAATTTTAATGTCCCCGTTCCGTACCCAATTCCATAATACATATCATTATCTCTTCGGGTTGTATTCAATATTTTGAAGCGATTTAAGTCTGCTACTAATTGTACGTTAAAAGACTTATCTCCATCATAAAACACACTCCCTTTTAATGTTCCTTTATTGCCTTCGTCATCCGTCAAACGTAAAGATTTTGCTCTGATTTCATCGGGTTCAAAGGTGATTTTATCTTCAAAATTCAAAACAGATTTCAAATAATCAAAGAATAGTGTTCCTCTTTTTATATCAATTACGCCTTCTACAATTGGGTGTAAAGGTTTACCCGAAATATTCAAATTTCCATCGGCAGTTCCACCCATTTTCGAGAAAATTCCCTTCACAAATGGCTCCAAAATCTGCAAATCGGTTTGACTCAATGTTGCCAATAAATCCAAAGAATTTTCGGGATTTTTAGGGTCATAAACTCCCTTGACCGCAAGCACTTTATTATTCAAACGCTCCAAGGAATAATCTAAATTTAATCTTTGTTTTTCATTATCAAAAACACCATTTCCAGCAATATTTCCAATTAAAAAATCATCAATCATTAATGCTTCAATCCGTAAATTGCTCTCGGCATTTACGTTTCTATAAATATTTTTTAAATCAACTTCACCATTTACTAACCCTTTAATATTTAAGGAAATGAGGGGTGCGAGGGTTTCTAATTTAAAGTTTTTTGCTGAGAATTTTAAGGGTTGTAATGAATCCTGTGAAATCAATCCGTTTAAAGAAATAAATTGTTCTAAGTTATTAATAATCAGATTTTTAGATTTTAAATCATTTCCTATAATCGTTAATAAATTGTCAGGATTTATGCTCCAATTTTGTTCTAATAAGTGGAATTTTGACTTTTTAAATTGCAATTCTAAACCATCCTCAATGAAACGTAAAGTACCGTTCAAATTGGCTCTATTTGTGGTTCCAACTTGCTTTAAACCACTGGTGAAAGCAATCCTATCTTTCTCCCACGAAGCCTCAATTTCAAGATTTTCGGTTGGACTCAAGACATTGATTTTTTGGTTTTGTGAATTCAGTATCAACGATGCCAAAACCTCTGGATTATTATAAAATTTAGAAGTATTTAAGTCAATTTCAGATTTGAAGAAACGATATTTATCATTCAGTAAAAGCGTATCAATTTTAGAAGTCAAAGAGAATGTTGAAGTATTACCGATACCAAAATTTCCTTCAATAAATGTCTTTTTTGAAATATGTCCCTCGGGATAAACAAATGCCAAAATTGGGTCAATATTTTTTAGATAAAACTGATAATCAATCTTGTAAATTTGAGGAATGGTAGCAGGTTTTTTTGCATAATAGGCTTGACGAGTTGCTTCATCACCCGTAAAGTAAATCTTATATTCTTCCACCAATACCTTCAAATCTTTAAGAGCTTGTGATGGATTGAATTGCCCCGTGAAGTTCAAATTTACCAAATCGGAAAGCACCGCTAAACGACGATTCCCTTCGTTCAATTGTGAGATAACTTGCAGAGAATCAAGCACTAAGTTCTTTTTATCAAGCGTTAAATAGAAATTT
>JAYUIP010000065.1:0-3551 GCA_043765945.1 Arcicella sp. | reverse complement strand
TGCCATCAGAAAAGACGAAATTGAAGCCTCTATTTTCTTGATAAACCATATTGGTGAGATGCTGAAAGAAAGAGGAATTCGTAAGTGAAAGCTGGCAGCAAATAACAAGACGTTAAATTAGTTGTAAAATGGAATCATTTGCCCTTCTTCTGTTGCTTTTAGCCATCATTGCCTTCCTATATTCATCGGTGGGTCACGGGGGAGCAAGCGGCTATTTGGCGGTGATGACTTTGCTGGGCGTTGCACCTTTGATGATGAAACCCTCCGCCTTGATTATGAATCTTGCCGTGTCTTTGTTTTCCTTCATTGGATTTCAACGAGCAGGTTTTTTTAAACTGAAATTATTTCTTCCTTTTGCCCTTTCCAGTATTCCAATGGCATTTTTGGGTGGAACGATGACGCTTTCGGACTCCATTTACAAGAAAATTTTAGCGGTTTGCATCATTTTGTCTGTCATCAAATCACTTTATAAATTTAATAGTAAAGACGAACCAAACCGACCAATTCCAGTGTGGGCGGGCTTACTTTCGGGAGGAATCATTGGTTTGATTTCGGGTATGATTGGGATTGGTGGAGGTATTATTTTGAGTCCGTTAATGCTGTTAATGCGGTGGGCGAGTTTGAAAGAAATAGCAGCGGTTTCAGCCCTTTTTATTTTCGTAAATTCCCTTGCTGGACTCTATGGACAAATGACAAAAGCAGGAGGCATTCATTTGACGGATAATTTACAATGGGCAGTTTTAGCAACCATCATCGGCGGACTTTTTGGCTCTTATTTTGGCAGTCAAAAATTCAACGTGCCAACCCTTAGATATTTATTGGCGGTGGGTTTAATGATTGCTTCGGTGAAATTGATTTTTACGTGATGTGCAATGATAGAGTGATAGAATGAGTGAATGATAGAATATTGGACTCTGATTATTCTATCATTCACTCATTCTATCATTGACCTAATTTCTCCAAAGCAAAAATAAAAATAATACTACCCAAAGCATATCCACAAAGTGCCAATAGAAGATTATTAGGTTAATTTTGAGTTGGTTAGGTGGGTTTACTGAATAAATAAATGACTCAATATAAGACATCCTTTTAATGGCTTCCACGAAAATTTTTATCAGAAAACCAAGCCCTATAACGATATGAAGGATGTGCAAACCCGACAATAAGTAAATGAATCCTCTTGCATTTCTCACTTCGGCAGATGAATTCTGAGCAAAAATTTCTTTCCATCCCCAAAACTGCATACCAATAAAAGTCAATCCTAAGGTTAGTGTAATTCCCATTAACGTTCTGTAATTCAAATACTTATCTTGCTTAAAGTTCATATTTGCCAAGTGCAAAGTCAAGCTACTAATCATGATTACGAGCGTACTAATCCAAAATATTTGGGGAATCTGAATTTTATTGAACCCAGCCTCGGGGCGTTCACGGGCGAGATAAGTTGCCATTAATCCAAAAAACATCAATCCACTCCCGAAGATTGCCATTTGGAGCATAAATTTAAAGGGTTCTCTGCGTTCCATAAAATGTAAAATGATTCTCCAGAATCGTAAATGAATTGAAAATGTACTACCCAAAATTAGCACACGGATGACGCTGATTTTGCGGATTTACATAGATTAAATTTAATAAAAATCAGCGTAGATCTGCCTAATCAGCGTCATCCGTGTGCTAATCTTACAATTTACCTTGCCAAACAGCATACTCCGCAAAGGCTTCTTTTAAATCAATTTCCTTTTCAAAAATTCCAAAAACTGTTGAACCCGAACCTGTCATACTTGCGTAGGTTGCCCCGTGGGTATAAAGCTGTTCTTTGATGGTTGAAATGGTTGAATATTTTGGTAAAAGATGATTCTCAAAATCATTTTTTACTATCTCAATCCATTCATTTACAGGTTTTTGCAGTATTTCTCTCAAATCAATTTCAGACTTAATTGGCTTAACCCCCGAATAGGCTTCTGCGGTTGAAATATGGATATTTGGGTTTACTAAAACGATAAATTTAGCTGATAAATCCAACGTAATATCTAAAAATTCATCGCCCTTACCTACACAATATTTGGCACTATTTTGAATGAAAAATGCACAGTCACTACCCAGCTTTCGAGCGTAGTTTTCCATTTGTTCCGTTGTTAAATGTAACTCAAAAAGGTCGTTTAGGGTTTTAATAGTGAAAGCACAATCTGCCGAACCTCCACCCAATCCCGCTCCAATGGGTACGACTTTATGCAGGTGAATCATCACGGGAGGAATGTTAAAGTCCTGTTTTATAAGGTGATAGGCTTTTAAACACAAATTGGTTTCTGGATTTCCTGGAATTGGAATGCCCGTACTTTTAAACGAAAGTTTTTCAGCGGGCAGAATTTCCAAAACATCGCACCAACCCACGGGATAAAAGCACGATTCAAGATTATGAAAACCATCTGAACGTTTTTCAGTAATAGAAAGACCAATATTTATTTTAGCGTTTGGGAAGGTTACCATTGTTGGGTTTTAATATTTTGTAAATTTAGAAGGGAATAGTGGGTTTGGCAAATTATTGGGATAGTCAATAATGGATCAATAGCTTGATTTTACGGAAAATAAACCCTAAAATTGTGTAAAGAAAAAGACGATGACAGCAACAATAAAAAGTGTAATCGGAATAAAAAAAACTATCCAGATAAAAATTGGAGACGATTTTTATCAAATTTCAGATGAACTCTCTGATATAGCTTCTGAAATAAAAGATTCTAAAAAAATCTTGGATTTAGAATATGATTGGGATTCAGAAGGTGCATTACCTGTGCCTCAATTTGTGTGGGAAAGAGCCGTAAAAACTTTAATTATTTATAGTAAATGGATTTGGGAAAGTAGGGGCGTAAAATTAGTAATTCCCTCTGTTGATGCCCTTGCAGACGGTTCAATAGACATTATGTGGAATGGAACGAAGGGGCGTTTGCTTTTAAATATAAGAAATTCGTCAACTTCGGAAGCACACTATTATGGTGATACTTACGAAGGGAAAAACAAATTTAAAGGAGTTATTGAAAACTTAAATGAAGTGCAAATATTTTTTGCTTATTGGCTTACAGAATTCTTACAATGATAGATAATACCACTAAATGGGAAGTAGAAGATGTTCCTAATGATGCTTTTTTATATGTCAGAATCCACAAAGATAAAATTGAAAACAAGGGTATTTCTGCTGGTCTTCCAAAACCATCGGCTTTCAAAAATACACCTGAAACTGGACCAGATTTATCCTCTGACTGGAATAAATATTCAACCCCGCAACAAAGCCGTGAGCATATTGGAAAGGAATATAGACACGGAAAAGATGAATTTAAGAATCCATTGGACTTCTTTATCGTTAGTTTCAAAGTTCAAGATATTCTTGATTTAAACCTGAGTCAAAAGATTGAACATTCCCCAAGACAAGATAATTTTCCTGATGAATTGCAAGGTTCTCCTTGGAATCGGTCCCATTGTAGTATCATCGGTGATGCCGAAGAAAGACGTGTAAGAATGATTGATATTGCTAATTGGGAAATTAAACCTTAATAACTATC
>JAYUIP010000064.1:0-1130 GCA_043765945.1 Arcicella sp. | reverse complement strand
AGTTCATGAGATAGGATTTTAGGGGATTTACTTGTCTTGCTCTTTACCTAAATTAATAAAAGCTTCAATGATTTGCATTTTGTAAGGATTATTATCTCTGATAATGAGTGAACTATGATAGGTAATCTTCAAATTTTCTTTAATAGCAGTATCAAACTTTAAAAACTCATCTCCTTTAAATAAATCAACCCATTGATTGAATTTTCTCCTACGTGCCTCTTGTCGAATATCCGATGAATCACAAATATAAATAATGACTCTTTCATTAAATTTTCCACAAAAGTCTTTGAATATCATTGAAATGGTAATTGGCATTTTTGCATCAAGGGGAGGTTTTATTTGATTTGGATTATCCTCAATTTCAATAATCATCTCGAATGCTTGTACATCAAAATCTAAACGACCATCGAAAATATAGGATGTATTTTTAAATTTCACAACATAATCAATCCCTAAATCAGTACTAAAATAATAAGAGCTGTTCTGTCCTCCTCCAAAAAAGAATTCATACATTAGATAATCCTCCTTTTTTTTCAAGTCTCTTCCTTTTTAATTCTGCAAAAATTGCTTTCACTTCTGGAGTTTTAAATTCTTCCTGAATTTCCGCTTGAATCTGACGCTTGCTTTCCATCATTTTCTTAGCCCAAGCTACTGCACGTGGGCTACTTGTTTCCATTTTAATTACTATCATGATTTTAGATGTTTATTTCTACTCAAAATTAATATTTTTTACTACGAATAACAAGAACCTACTGACTCAACGAAACACCTCCTGAAATTATCATTTTCATCACATCAGAAGCTGGCAAATTCAGTAAAGTTATACTTGCAAATGGCACTATAAAAAGCTCGCCCGAAAAAGCGTAGGAATGTGGACAATAGACCATTACGGAGTCTTTGATTTCAAAAAATTGCAAATCTTCTTGTGTAATAAAACCTATTTTTTGAATACCATTTTCTTTATTAAGCATAAATCTGACGGGCTGATTAAATTTCTTTTTATCCCCTACAAACGCTCCTACAAGGTCTTTTAGGGATGAATAGATAATTCCAACCAACGGTATTCTGATAATCGCCTCCTCAAAAATTTGAACAACAGGCACTGAAATAAACGTTGAACCTAAGAATCC
>JAYUIP010000063.1:0-9954 GCA_043765945.1 Arcicella sp. | reverse complement strand
CGAAAGTTGATTTGGCAAAAGCATGAGCAATTGCCGCTAAACTCCATCCGATAATGGAAATAATATAGCCAGATTTTGTTCCGATTTTGTCAATAATTCCTCCAAAAACCAATAAACTGAATGCGTAGGCGGCTTGAAAAGAGATTACGATATAACTGTAATCTTTCTCAGACCAACTGAATTGCTTTTCGAGCGTCGGTTTTAATAGACCAATCACTTGACGGTCGAGGTAATTGATGGTGGTGGCAAAAAATAGCAAGGCTACGATTGTCCAACGGTACTTTCCGATTGAAAGCCCCCTAACCCCCGAAGGGGGAATTGAGTCCGATTTAATACTCATAATTATCAATTTTGTGGATTACAGTTCGTGTCCCAAATTCCCCTTTCGGGGGTTAGGGGGCTAATTTCAAATACTCTTTCGCATTATAATAACAGATATTCTGAACCATTTTCCCAATCCATTCAATGTCATTGGGTAATTCACCATTTTCGATTTCGTTTCCCAAGATATTACAAAGTATTCTTCGGAAATATTCGTGTCTTGGGAAAGATAAAAAACTGCGTGAATCCGTCAGCATTCCCACAAAACGACTCAATAATCCCATGTTTGACAATGAATTTATCTGCCTTTCCATGCCGTCCTTTTGGTCTAAAAACCACCAACCCGAACCAAATTGAATTTTTCCCGCCATCGAACCATCGTTAAAATTGCCCGTCATGGTGGCAAAAACGTCATTTTCTTTTGGATTCAGGTTATACAGAATCGTTTTTGCTAATCGGTCATTTTCATCTAAACGTCCTAAAAACTTGGATAAACTTTGTGCCTGCGACCAGTCACCCATAGAATCCCAACCCGTGTCTGAACCCAAAGTCAGCAAGGCTCGGCTATTGTTGTTTCGCATCGCTCCCAAGTGAAATTGCTGTGTCCAACCTAAGTCGTGATACATTACTCCCAAAGCATGAAGCACAGCAGATTTGTAGGTCAGAGCCTCCTGAGACGTAATGTTTTGTTTCGAAATAACTTTCTTGAATACGGAATTGGCAGTTTCTTCGGTAAAATTAATCGCATAAATTTGCTCTAATCCATGATCTGCCAAACGACAACCCATCGAAGCAAAAAAGTCTGCCCGCATCCGAAGAGCCTTCAATAATTCGGAATAAGAATTGATGTGCAGATTCGTGATTGAACCTAATTTTAACACAAAATCAGCAAAATTAGGATTCTCAATCAAAATAAATTTATCAGGACGAAAAGTGGGTAAAACCTTCGTGGTGCAAGTTCCATCTTTAATAATGGCTTGATGATGTTCCAAAGAATCCATCGGGTCGTCAGTGGTGCAAGCAACCTCCACGTTCATTTTTGAGAGTAAACTTCTGACAGAAAATTCGGGCGTTTGAATTTTGGCTGAGCATTCTTCATAAATCCGCTTTGCATTTTTTGGATTTAGCGTTTCATGTTCATCAAAATAACGTTGTAATTCCAAATGCGTCCAATGATATAGTGGATTGCGTAGCGTGTAAGGCACAGTCTCCGCCCACTTTTCAAACTTTGCGTAGTCCGATTGCGTGCCTGTGCAATAGCTTTCATTCACGCCATTTGCCCGCATGGCTCGCCATTTATAGTGGTCGCCGTAGAGCCAAATTTGCGTAAGATTTTCAAAATTTTTATTGCCCGAAATTTGGTCGGGTGGTAAGTGATTATGATAATCAATAATGGGCATATCCTTCGCAAACTCGTGGTATAGTTTGCTGGCTGTGGAGGTTTGAAGAAGGAAATCTTCGTTTAAAAATTGTTTCATTTTGTTTGAATATATGAACGCAGGAATGAATATCACAAAGGAATGCGATTCATTTATAAGATTTTATAAATGTTGAAATAATAATAACCCTCAGCATTATCAAAAAATAATATTTGGCATTCATTTTACTGAGAATAAAATCGGTATTTGTCTTGTGTAGGTATAAAGGTTGGACGGGGGATTTCTTACTGTAAGCCTGTCATAATTTAATTTTATAGCGACAAACAAAAGAGGTCGCTGAACTCAATTCAGCGACCTCTTTTGTTGTATAAAACGGACTATCTATGAATTATTAGAAACAATTTCAATGGGATAAAAAGGAAATTTTTTATCGTCCGATAAAACAATAAAACCCGTACTTGCTGCCTGTGCAATAATGGTGCGGTCGTATTGGTCTCTATGGTCTTTTATCATCTGAATTTCGTAGAATCGTTGGGCGTGTTCGGGCGTAATTGCCAAGATTTCAATTTGTAAATCGCCTAATATTTTATTTAAAAAAGTAGTAAGAGACACATTTATATTTACTTCTTTGGGTTTTGACTCTAATAATTGAGCAATCTCTACCAACGAAATGGCACTAAGAAATTTGGGACTATCACTTTCCAGTATTTTAGTTATTTTCTTTCCATTTTTCTCAGGTTTCCCACTTGCATTTAGAAAAATATGCGTATCTAAAAGGTAGCTCTTCATAATTTCAAATCATCGTCAAAAAGTGTCTCAGACATAAAAATAAGATGTCTTGCTGTCCCCATTCTCACTTTGGGTCTGCCTTCTGGCTTTCTCATTACCTGTTTAACAGGTACTTCCTTTGGTTTTGTTGCTGTTTTCATGGTCTTTATTTTATTGAATTTCTTGTACAAAAATACGGATAAAATTGTTAAAATAAATGGGTTTTAGGTTTAAATTAACGCTCTATTTCTCATACCCAATCCCATCCCCAAAAGTAAACAAAGCATACCCTTTTGGCTTCAGAAATCCTGGCACGTCAGACTGATTTTCCAAGATGGCTTTCTGTGAAATTGGGGTTGTGAATGGCATTTTTCCTGTTGGATTAAACGCTCCGCTTACTACGTCCAAAATGGCATCAGTCGTTGTTCCGAAAGTTGCTAAAACCGTTTTTAAATTCGCATTATCAATCTCCGAAATCATCCACGGACTTGTGTAATTAATCACGACTACCGTTGGTTTCGTAGTCGTCATTTCGTTCACCCGAACCACATCAATTTTATTTTTTGACAGACTAATATCAATTGGGGCATCTGTTGAATTAAACAAACTTCCACCATTGGGCGTTAGCCACAATACCACAACATCAGCTTCTTCTTTGGTCGCAACGAATTCAAAATTCCAAGGGTTTGTGCTTGGTTTTATGACTGTGAAAGGCGTTTTTGTTCTGCCATTATCATAGTAAGATTCAAAGTAAACCTTTTTGTTAGGGGCAATGGGAAGGGTTTTTCCTTGATTTCTTAACAAAACGATTGATTTTCTCATCGCTAAATTCCCACGTTTTTGAAAGTCGGCATTACCCACAATTTTATCCGCCTCCGCAACATCTACATAAGGGTTTTCAAAGAGATTTAAGGCAAATTTTTCTCTCAATAATCTCGTTACTGACTCATTGATTCTTGCTTCTGAAACCATACCTTTCTTCACCGTTTCCAATAAAAGGGAAGGGTCAGCGGAACCTGAAAAAATATCTACTCCACAATCGATGGCTTTTTGGTAACGTTCCAAAATTGTCAATTTCTCAACGCCCCACGGCATCATTTCGATGGGTCCTGTATCAGAATTAATGATGCCTTTGAAACCCATTTTTGTTCTTAATAAATCCTTAATAATGGCTTTGTTGTAAGCAAAAGCCACTTCTTCATATTTTGTTCCAATTGGTTTTGCGTAATAAGGCATAATGGACGACGTTCCCGCATCAATCGCCGCTTGGAAGGGTTTGAGGTGATAATCAAACATATTTCCTGGATAATGCTGGTCTTGCCCCCACACAAAATGCGGGTCTTGCCCCTCCACCTGTGGACCTCCGCCAGGGAAGTGTTTGGTGGTTAAAGCAACCGAATTTTTATCCAATTTTGTCCCTTGAAAACCTAAAACAATTTCACGAGTCATGTTTGCGGCTAAATCAGCATCTTCGCCAAAAGTGCCTTCAATTCGTTGCCAGCGGGGTTCTGTCGCTAAATCCGCCATGTATTGATAACCTTTTCTTAATCCAATTGCTGCCCATTCTTTACGAGCAATGTCCGCAAATTCACGGGTTAATTTCAAATCTCGCATGGCGGCTAAACCCAATTCACCAGGCCATTTTGAGAAGACGGTTGTGCCAACACTTAGCCCGATGGAAGCATCAACCGTGATATGATTTCGTGGATTGGAAGCAATGATGGCAGGAATTCCTAAGCGTGAATTTTCGCACAAGGCTTGCAAATTATTAGCCCATTCCGCCAAAATTTTAGCGGAAGTATTGGCACGTAAAATGAAATGTCGTAAATAATTTTTTGTTACGCCCTTGGTCGTTCCAGCGGCTGAAAGCATGGGATAAGGCAGCGGTTTTTTAGAAAACATATTCATACTCTGGACGAGGTCCTCTTCATTAAATCCACTCGAAATTTCAGCTTTTGGAGCATTTTGTTGGAAAGAAAAATCACCCGCCAAACGGGAGGTACTGATGAGCATAAAACCTACTTTCTCTTCGATGGTCATTTTAGAAACTAAATCCTGAACTCGAGTTTCAAGGGGTAAACGCCAGTCTTCATATTTATCAATTTTACCGTTTTGATTTAAGTCTTTGAATGATAAGTTGTTCTTTTTCAGAATCTTAGCGGTTCGATAGCCTAATTTGGGTTGGATTGGATTTTGGGCGATTGCATTGGTGAATGTCAGTATAAATAAAAATAAAAGAAGTGATTTCATGGTCTTAATCTTTTGTTACGGATGATTTCTTACAAAAGATTAAACAAGGTTCATTTTACTGATTTAGATTGAAATATCACTAATGGAACCGTGAATCTGGGGTGAATAACCAGCTTTAAAAGTTTCAACATAACTAAAAGGAGTTAACACATTCACTTCTTGGTTTTGTACAAATGGTAAGACTTTTTTATAACCATCAAAAGACCATTCGTAGAGCATTTGCTTATACCATAAATGTGCTTTTATATTATCTACAAAACTAATGAAAACTCCATTGGGCAAAGTTAATATATTGGTTTTGAAAGTCTTCTGAGAACCATTTTCATCCAATCTTTCTTGATGAATTAAAGTATCAATTACATCAATTTTGGCATCTTTTTCTAAGCCGTATCGTTCACTGTTTGCTAATAACCAAAGACTTTTAAATTGCTTGAAATCTGGATTACGACAGAATCCACAAGGACGATGACCTGCCGCAAATGCGGTGGCTTCGTCCAAAAAAAATAACTCCGTCCAACGGTTTGGAGTCATTACTTTTCTTTGAAAGTCCTTGTGTTTCAACTCGCAAGTTATCCAATACTTTACGGCATGATTTCTGACAATTTCTTTGTCAGTATTGTGTATAACGCCTCTATTGCCTGTCCAAGCACCACGTTCGGAGGTAACTGTGAGCATACTGAAAGGACTTACTCTGTTTTGTAAGGGCATGATTTTGAATTTCAAAGTAATTTTCAATGTTAAACGTTCAATATACAATTTTCAAGTATTCTGACTAAATAAAATTAGAGAGTTAAATACTTGAATATTGGGCATTATGAATTGGACATTGAAAATTATTAAAATAGTTATTCCTACTTAATCCATCACCTCATAAACCAACATCGGCAGAGCCTTATTTTTTAAAGTAACCTCTCCAACTTTCTTACAATTAAAAGATTCTTTTACTTTCAAGTACGCATTTTCATTAATAATGATTTGTCCTGCATCGGCGGCAGTTTGTAATCTTTGGGCAACGTTTACAACATCGCCAATCACGGTATAATCCAAACGACGGAGGTTGGCTGAACCAATGTTCCCCGAAATCATTTCACCAGAATTCAATCCGATGGATAATTGAGGTGTAAAAGGGACAGGATGAGCCGTTTCTGGCATTTCTTCAATTTGTTTTCTTACTGCCAAACACGCATCAATGGCTCTATCCAAGTGATATTCGTCTCTAAAAACTGCCATGATGGCATCACCCATAAATTTGTCAATGTATCCGCCCTGAGCAATGATTTCCTTCACCATTACATCAAAATAATTGTTCAATAATTTCACTACGGCATCGGGTGTTTCATTTTCTGAAATGGCAGTAAATCCACAAATATCAATGAAAACAACGGTGGCTTCCACGGTTTCATTGAGCATAATTGTAGATTCAAACTCACGACTTCCCATGAAACTCAGCACCGTTTTATCCACGTACATCCTGAGAATATCGTTTTCTTTAATGGCTTTCAGTGTTTCTTTTATTTGAGTTACCTGTAAAATTGTTCGTTCAATCGTTACTGATAAATCCTCAAAATTAACGGGTTTTGTAATGAAATCATACGCTCCACGGTTCATGGCAATGCGGATATTTTCCATGTCGCCATAAGCCGAAATAATCACCGATTTTATTAATGGCGAAGATTCATTCAAATGGCTTAAAAGCGTCAATCCGTCCATTTCGGGCATATTGATGTCGCTTAAGACGATGTCAATGTCTGGATTTTGCAGAATTTTATCTAAGGCTTCTCTGCCGTTCAAAGCAAAATAGAACTCATATTTTTGTTCTCGTATTTTTTGACGAAATTTTTGTTTAATGAGCATTTCCAAATCTGGCTCATCATCAACTACTAATATTTTGGTCATATCAATTTAATTTCAATTTTTCTTTAAGTAGTTTAAAATCAACGGGTTTATTCAGAAAATCATCCGCTCCTAATTCTTTGGCACGGTTAAAATTTTCATCGTCTCCATAAGCAGTAATCATCATTACAATGGGCGGTGGAGGAATCGAAAAGTCTTGTTTGATGTGCCTCAAAAGCTCCAACCCACTCATACCAGGCATATTGATATCCGACAATATCAAGACGGCTTCTTGATCATTTGCTTGTAGATAAGTCAGGGCATCTTCTCCCGAGAAAGCAAAAACTAATTCTACAATTTTTTCTCTAATTTCTTTTCTGAAACGCTGTTCAAACAGGGTTTGGATGTCTCTTTCATCATCCACGACTAATATTTTCATCTGGTTTTGGGGTAAAATAATGTATGTTTGTCTATCAAGGAATATTAGGGCGATTCACACGAATTAGTTGATTATTGGTTTCATCTTTTAATGATAAAATTTCATTGTGAATTCTTTGTGCGAGAGCAACGTTATCTTTGTCTTCTGTACAAACGATAATACCCGAATGAGTTGGATTTTGATTATGAAGTTGAATGAAATCTTTGCGGTTGAAGGTCAGAACAATTCTATTATTTTCGTAAGTAAATTCTAAAACTTTGTCGTCTGGAATACTTAAATTTGCATTTTCTGCCTCAAAAGAAGTTAAAACATCATATCCCATTTCTCGCAGAATCTCCACAATTCGCTTTCGAAAGTTCTCATTTTTATATAATCTTGCCATGTTAGGCTTCTTCGTTTTCTTTAATTAGTTTATTAATTTCACTTTTATGGGCTCGGTAATAATTTCAAGCATTATACAAATCTTCTGCCCTCAATGAATAATAATTGGAGAGTATTTCATGCTCTGAAATATCCAATTGTTGTTGTCTAACAAGCAACCAAACAAGTATTCGAGTGCGAGCAATGCGTGCTTCTCCACCAAAAACGTTTGATGTTTTGCCGATACCAATAAAATTACCCCCTAAATCACTAATTACCCATTGAAGAACTAATCCTTTTTCTTTGGGAGAAATCTGACCTAACAAGGTTTCTATTTTCCTTAGAGTAATTGTCATTTTTACTTATTTTTTAGGTAAATATAGATTGTTTTTAGCACTTTATCTATCAAGAAGTAGGCAATTTTATCATAAAAGTAGTCCCAACTCCTTCCTCGCTTTCCACTTCAAGTATCCCGCCGTGAGCTTTCACGATGTCATAACTCAAAGACAATCCCAGACCCGTGCCTTGCCCCGTTGGTTTTGTGGTAAAAAATGGTTGAAAAATCTTGGCTTTCACGGCTTCGGGCATTCCCGTTCCATTATCTTTTATAGCTATAATAACCTGATTATCAATGTTTTGTGTGCTGATAATAACCAAAGGTTTAAAACTTCCTTCTGTTTCCTTTTCTTCCTTTTCCCTCTTCCCCACGGCATAAAAAGCGTTATTAATCAAATTCAAAAATACACGTCCTAAATCTTGCGAAATTACTTTTATTTGGGGTAAATTCTCTTCAAAATTAGTTTTAAAATCAGCGTTAAAGCTCTTGTCTTTTGCTCTTAATCCATGATAAGATAATCTTAAATATTCATCCGCAAGAGCATTTATATTGGTCAATTCCTTTGTGCCTGTGCTTGTTCGTGAATGTTCCAACATTCCTTTCACGATTGAACTCGCTCGCTTGCCGTGGTGGGAAATTTTCTCTTGATTTTGGATTAAATCACTCATTAATTCTTCCACTAAACCCTTATCAATCAATTCTTTGTCCAACTCTTCGTTCAATTCTTGGGCAAGTTCAACGCTCATCTCTGAGAAGTTATTCACGAAATTTAACGGATTCTGAATCTCGTGGGCAATTCCAGCCGTAAGTTCACCCAAAGAAGCCAATTTTTCGGATTGAATTAATTGGTCTTGCGTAATTTTCAGGTTTTCCAAAGACTGATTTAATTCCGCAGTTCGTTGATTAACCTGTTTTTCTAAATACTCATTTTGGGTGGAGAGAATTTGTTGCTTTTCAGTAGATAATTTTTCAATTTCTTCTAATTTTTGACTTAGTGAGATGTTGGTATCTACAAATTCTTTGGCGAGACTGAAAGAGATAGCACCCGAGACAGAGAGTTGTGGACCTACGAAGAATAGAAGCATAAAGATCGGGATTCCAATCGCATTTATTATTTCATTCTTTGTAGCGGTTTTTGGTAAAAAATTCTCAACAATCGCAATGTAAATTAAAAACAGAACAATTGAAACTGCAAAAATACTAATGAATACAACCGCTGCGTTTCGCATCACAGCACCACTTGGCGTTTTATTCTTTATAGATTTCCAAATCAAAAATATGTAGTTTATTATCAGCAAACCATATGCTGCGATGGTGGAGTATGAGGGAATCTTTTGGAAGAAAACTAATATATTCAATACGACGAATGAGGTAATAACTATCCAAAATAGTACTTTTTTGGAGTATTGCAAAAACTCATAGATGGCATTAAACAGAATAATGTGAGCCACTATCAGCAAGACACTTTTGATAATTTTTATGTTTACAAACATTTGAAGGTCATTGTTAATATACGAACCTTTCATTGAGCAAAAGAAAATTCCAAATAATAGCATGGCAATACTGATGGAACGATTGTACTTTTTACTTCTAAAAAAATAGTAAAAGAAAAAGTGAATAAATGCTATCATAAAAAAGAACCCCGAGATAATCCCAGTCGCCAAAGTCATTGTTGTTTCTTCGGTGAGTGCTTTTTCAACAAACCCCTCTGTTTTTAAAATTCTGATGCTTAATGGATAAAAATCACCGTACCTATCTATGCTTCTTTGTGGATTAAATAAAAACCGTACTGCCAAGGTTTGTTCACCAGAAGTATCAAAGTCAAAAGCATGAGGCAGTCTGATCTTAAATTGTTTAGTTTTAGCCTTTTGTGGGTCTAAACTAATTTTTCCAATTTCGTGAAGCAACTTTCCATTTAGGTAAATCTCAGCCGCTCCTGTAATTGAAATATTCATAACGTAGGGTTTATCAACCAATGAAGAATCAATAAAAATCTTCTTCCTAAACCATCCAATGTGAGTTTTCTGTATCGGTGGTAGCTCACTGAATGGTTTATCAATGTCAGTAGTATCCCATTTTGAATCGTCTAAATTTGATTTTGAGAAGTCTAATTTGTCTTCATGTTTTACTTTCCACCCACGAGAAATTAATATTCCATCTTTGGGAATGCTGTCGATTTTGTAAACACTAAATTCTCCCTTATTATACTTGGAAGCATAAATTCGTTGAGCCTTCAATTTCTTTTTGGCTTCGGTAGAAAGTTTGGT
>JAYUIP010000062.1:0-3566 GCA_043765945.1 Arcicella sp. | reverse complement strand
CTTTACAACCATGATTTTACATTCAATTGATGCAGGGTATTTTAAATTAGACGGCGGAGCTATGTTTGGAGTGGTTCCAAAAACATTTTGGCATAAATTAAATCCTGCCGATGAAAACAATCTTTGTTCATGGGCAATGCGTTGTTTATTGATCGAGGACGGGCAACAGTTGATTTTGGTGGATACGGGCATGGGCGATAAGCAAGACGCAAAATGGCAAAGTTATTATTATCGTCATGGAGAAGGTGAACTGGTGAAGTCAATCCGAACAAAAGGATATTCAGAAAATGATGTTACTGATGTGATTTTGAGCCATTTACATTTCGATCACTGCGGAGGAGCTGTGAAATGGAATAACGACAGAACTAAATTTGAAATGACATTTCCAAATGCCAAATATTGGTCACATTCAGAACATTTCAATTCAGCGATTCATCCAAATCCACGGGAGAAAGCAACATTTTTTAAGGATAATATTCTTCCCATTCAAGAAGCAAACCAACTATTTTTCGTAGATAAAGTATCTGCAAAACCCTTCCAAAATATTGAATTTTTACTGGCGGATGGACACACGGAAAAGATGTTGATGCCAAAAATTTCTTATCAAAATAAAGAATTTTTATTCATTGCCGATACCATACCATCTCATGCTCACATTCCCGTGCCTTATGTGATGGGTTATGATATTAATCCGCTAATTACGATGAAAGAAAAGGGGGATTTGTTAAGTAAAGCGGTGGAAAATGAATGGATTATATTTTTTGACCATGACCCAATTTATGATTGTGCAACAGTTCAGAAAACAGAAAAAGGATTTGTTTTGAAGGAGAAAGGAAGTTTAAATGAGTTTATTTAGGTCATAGAGTCTCACAAAGTGATTAAAAAACGGAGGTATGTAATTATTAATGGAAAGCCTCATTCGAACATCGGTCGCTCCGACCCTTCTCTCGTGGAGAGAGGAGAACAAAGCGGACAAATGCTTCCCTCCCCTCGGGAGAGGGACTGGGGTGAGGCTCTTAGAGTCTTACATTAATAAACACACAGTTCCGTTAAAAAAATAAAAAAAACTTGGTGAAACTCTGTGTTTAACTCTGTGAAACCCTGTGACCTAAAACCCTATTTTCTCTTCCAAAATTTCCACCCTTTTCTTTCCGATTTTTCATAAGAACAGGCATTAGGAAGGGTAGGTGGACGGTTAAATATTGGTAATGATAATCCAAAATATAAATCAGTGCCTCTGGGACGACCAATATTAAAAAAACTTCCTAAATTATCTGATCCAAAGAATAAAGGACCGAGCCTTGCTCCAAGTCCAAAAGTAAATGAACTATAATCATTTAAGAGTGCAACAGGAATTCCAACTTCAAGCCATTTACTTTCCCAGCGAGGCGTTATCGAAAGTGAAGAAGGCATTTTCATGCTTAAAGAATTACCACTTCTTAGTCCTTGAACCCAAAGTGAATTTATGTAAAAATTATCTTTTAGGTGATAATCCAAGTTCACTTGAAAAACCGTTGGAAGTCCTGTGGTGAAATTATTTATGCTTTGGTCGTCGTTCAAATCTACCACTTGATTAATCCTTTTGAAAGCATCATCTGTGCCTTCAACTTGGCTAACATCTTCCGATTTAAATTCTTTACTTTGAATATCCACATCCCAATTTCTGACATAAAAAGGGTTATTATAATTGATTCCACCAATATCCAAGAGTGAAATCCCAACTTTGCATTCATATTTGTTTTTGCTTGGGTCTAACTTATCTTTTCCTTTTTCACGGTATCTGTATTTACGAACTTCTGGACGAAATTCATACACAATCCCCAAATCTAAACCCCATCCGCTACCAGCCGATTGATTACCAAAAATCCAAGGAAATGAAGGTTTTGTGTTTTTAAATGAAGCCTCTGTTGTGTATCCATATTCAGCTTTCAATTTATCAATTCTCAAAATTTGCTTTTGAGGCTCGGCAGGGTCGTTTGTAACATCATAATTTGCTTCTTTTATGTTGATATGGGCATTATAAATACCTACAACTCTCTTTAGGGTAACCCCTACCTTTATGAAATCTTCATCTTCATCCTTTAAGATTTGTCCGTAAGAAATCCCTAATTCTGCATAACTATTGATATTTAAGGCTGAATTATTAATGGTAAAGTCTTGATTTTTAACCAATAAAGTATCTGTTCCAAGACGAACAACATTAGCTAAATGCAACGGAGCATTTGAAAAATTAACGATTGTTCTAATCCTCGACATTAATCCAACAGAACGTTTTGAATTGATGATGTAAAGAAAAGAAGGACCTCTCAAATCGTCTAATATATTCATACGGTAAGATTCACTACCAGTATTAATGTCGTAATAAGCATTTTTAAAAACAATGACATCCTTCGAATTTCGATACTCTTGGGCGGCAGAGTTTGTGAGAAGTTTCAAAATAGAAAAAGGTGCATTATAACCGACGTAATTATTGGCAATAAAAATATCATTCGCAACCAAATTAACATACAATTTATACCTCGAATCAGCAATGTTGGCAGGATTGTTATAAACAGAGTTTGTTCCAGCATAATTACTACCCGATATGCCAAGCCACTGTTGAGCTTGAACAAATTGGGAAATAATAATCAGTAAAAAAGTGGCGGCAATTTTGGGTGTTGATAAGAATGTTTTTTGCACGTTTTAATTGTTTTTAGAGGTGGTGTTCCAAAAAATAGATTCTTAGTTTAACACTTAAACTTACATAATATTTAAAGGTTCGAGTTTAGTAATTTACTGATACAAAGGTAAATTGAATTATAGAATATGACCTTCAGATCTAAGTAAAAACGGAAAATATTATTCTGATATTACAGAACACTTCAATTAATTATTGAAATATTCATATTATCAATTTAGCAAATAATTTAATGGCATTTTTTTTGAATAATTATTAGAAACATCACTTATAAATAATAAATTTGCAACTAACTTGCTTTCTCAGTTGAAGTATTTAAAACCAAAATAAAATTGGCTTATTAAATGAAAACAACGTGAATATTTTACAAAAATGCTTAATTAGCATATTAAATTTGGTATAAACAAAATTTTAAATATTCCTTCTGATACAAATTTAACCAGTAATCAACGAAGGCTTTAAATCGTATGAAAAGAATTGCAGTATTAACGTCAGGTGGAGATGCCCCAGGCATGAACGCTTGTATTAGAGCCGTTGTGAGAGGAGGACTTCATTATGGAGTCGAGATTTTTGGGATTATCAGAGGTTATAACGGATTAATAAAAGGCGACATTATTCCTTTAAATTCTCAATCGGTTAGTAACATAATTCAACGAGGGGGAACGATTTTAAAATCGGCAAGAAGTAAAGAATTTATGACTCCCGAAGGTCGGAAAAAGGGATATGAGCAACTAAAATCTCATGGAATTGAGGGTTTAGTTGCCATTGGTGGAAATGGTACTTTCACAGGTGCAGAGATTTTTTTTAATGAATTTCAAATCCCAACTGTTGGAGCCCCAGGAACGATCGATAATGACCTTTTTGGAACTGATTATACCATTGGATATGA
>JAYUIP010000061.1:0-1134 GCA_043765945.1 Arcicella sp. | reverse complement strand
TTGTAAATGACTTGTTTTCAATTACTTACAAAGGACTTTTTCATAATTTTGATGCTGGTGCAGTGGCTGGCGTAGAATATAAAGTATCGGATAATATTTCTTTGGGAGGTCGTTATTATTTGGGTATGACTGATGTGAATAAGGACTTTTCATTTGGTAACAACAAAAATTTATCTGACTATTTTCAGTTGCGTAATACAGGAATCCAAGCGTACGTTTCGTTTAGCTTCGGCAAGAAATAATCCACTAATATATAAATCATCTAACCCACAA
The DNA here is from genome assembly GCA_043765945.1 of Arcicella sp. Taxonomy (GTDB): domain Bacteria; phylum Bacteroidota; class Bacteroidia; order Cytophagales; family Spirosomataceae; genus Arcicella. The sequence goes on along the minus strand of JAYUIP010000061.1, from coordinate 861 downwards.
AACGTCTAATTTTCAAGTGTAAAAACTTGATTATCAGGCGTTTTTGTTTTTATCAGTATAAAAATCTTGAAATGTACTTTTTACAGCATAAAACATATATAAAACTCTGTAAAAATACTCCATGCAAATCTATCAAGCCATTAGTCAGCGAGAAGCCCAAGGTTTTAATACTCAACAACTAAGAGAGAATTTTTTGATTGAATCTATCTTTCAAAACAATGAAATAAAGATGTTTTACACACATTATGATCGTGTGGTTGTGGGTGGTGCAATGCCAGTATATTCTGAAATTAGCTTACCGACTTACGATAATTTAAAATCTGATTATTTTTTGGAACGTCGTGAAATTGGGATTATTAATGTGGGAGGAGATGGTGAAATAATAGTGGATGGCGAAAATTTTTCTCTTTCAAAATTAGATGCACTTTACATCGCAAAAGGCTCAAAATTAGTCACTTTCAAAAGTATTGCTTCCGAAAATCCAGCTCAATTTTTCCTTTTATCCGCCCCTTCCCATCATGCTTATGAGACTCGCAAAATGAGTAAGGAAGAAGCAACGCCCGTGAATTTGGGAAGTCCAGAAACAGCCAATGAGCGAACGATTTATAAGTATATTCATCGTGACGGCATTCAAAGTTGTCAGGTTGTGATGGGTTTGACGGTTTTGAAGTCTGGCAGTATTTGGAACACCATGCCCGCCCACGTACACGACAGACGCATGGAAGCCTATCTATATTTTGACCTCCATACAGACCACCGAGTTTTTCATTTGATGGGGCAACCACAAGAAACTCGTCATATTGTTGTGGCAAATCATCAAGCAGTTTTATCACCCCCGTGGTCAATTCACTCGGGGGCTGG
>JAYUIP010000060.1:0-1135 GCA_043765945.1 Arcicella sp. | reverse complement strand
ATACATAGTGCGATGAAGCCGCTAAATATCCCCAATCGTGCGTTTTGACCATGATAACCTCCTTTTTTAGAATTTAAGCATCCAATTCCCCCGCAATTACATTCATTGACGACATCGTTACGATGGCATCTGAAAGCGTTGTGCCGACAATCATTTCGGGGAATGCTTGGTAATAAATAAAACTTGGACGACGATATTTCAAACGGTAGGGTGTTCTGCCTCCGTCTGATACTAAATAAAATCCTAATTCTCCGTTTCCACCTTCTACGGACTGATAAACCTCTCCAACGGGAGCATCAATTTCACCCATCACAATTTTAAAGTGGTAAATCAAGGCTTCCATATTACCGTAAACTTGCTCTTTTTCTGGCAAATAATAATGCGGTGCATCCGCATGAAAAGCACCTTCGGGAAGGTTTTGCAAAGCCTGTTTGATAATATTTAAACTTTGCCACATTTCTTCACCACGAACCAAGAAACGATCGTAAGTATCGCCTTTTGTTCCAACGGGTATTTCAAAATCGAAGTCTTCATAAGACGAATACGGATTCATGGCACGAACGTCATAATCTACACCCGTTGCTCTTAAATTTGGTCCTGTGAAACCATAATTTAAAGCACGTTCTGCCGAGATTACACCTACGTCAACTGTTCTATCCATGAAAATACGATTGCGTTTTACAAGTCCCTCAAATTCCAATAAAACCTTTGGGAAATCATCTAATAAAACGTTGATTTTACGAATCGCCTCTTTTGATAAGTCACGTTCCATCCCACCAAAACGACCCATATTGGTTGTTAATCTGGCACCGCACATCTCTTCGTAAATCTCGTAGATGTGTTCACGCCACTGCATTACGTATAGGAAACCCGTTAACGCCCCCGTGTCCACCGCTAAGATTGAATTGCAAATCAAATGGTCGGCAATACGAGCTAATTCCATCATAATCACTCTGATGTATTGGGCTCTTTTGGGTACTTCGATACCGAGCAGTTTTTCTACCGTTAGATGCCAACCCATATTGTTAATGGGCGATGAACAGTAGTTCATGCGGTCGGTAAGCGTTGTGAGTTGATAAAAAGGGCGACGTTCAGCAATTTTTTCAAAGGCACGGTGAATGTAGCCAACGGTTTG
>JAYUIP010000059.1:0-1135 GCA_043765945.1 Arcicella sp. | reverse complement strand
AAATGCCCCAAATCTCTCAATTTAGGGCATTTTTGTACCCGTTGAGTGGAGACACTCGCCACGGGTACAAATAATTACAAAATAGTAATTTTAAGTTTGGTATGTTTTTGAATAATGGAAAAGTCAGATTTGTTGAACGTGTGAAGTCTCGTACAGCCGTTATTCTCTGCAATGGCAGTGTGTAAACAGTCATTAATATTCTGAAATCCTACTTTTTTGGCTAATTGTACCCCTCTAATAAAATCTGTGGTAGTGTAGCTAACAGGTTTTGAGATTAAAAAATCTTGAATCATGGTTTCAATGTCCGATTCAGAAGAACCGAGTCGCTGAGAAACGTAGCCAAATTCTTGTAGCGTTAAAAGGGAAGTAAAGAAGCTTTCTTGCTCTATTGCCTCTTCATATACAGCAATCGCTTTGTTGTGACTAATCCTATTTTGGAGGAAATGATAGTTGATTAGTACGTCAGTATCAAAATATATCATAGAAAATTATAGGTTCACCTCATTTGCCAGAACCGATAAATCCAAGTCAGAAGGAACAATGATTTTTTCATTTTTCTTCCTCATCAACTCCGTTCTTTTGAACATCATGGCATAATCAATTTTACTGATGGTTTCACTCTCTCTAACAGTAATTTCAACCATTTTTGAAACATCAAATAATGATTTAATTGATTTCATGATATTGGGCAGAGCCGTTATAGGCACTTTGAACGTAGCTTCCATAAAAATAATTAGTTTTGTCTTTCCAAAAGTAGTATTTTATTCTATTTTATTTTAGTAGAATAGGGAAATAATTTTTCATAGATGTTTATACGAAATGCAAATAATCACACCCTCACAAACCCATAAGGACAATGCCGGCAACCATTCTTGCAACAATAGCCTCGCTTCAAGTGATAAGTCTCCGTGAAAACCATAAATCCATCTTCATTCAAATAAAAATCTTCGGGAGTTAATCCGTTACGTGTAGCCTTTTTTTTATTTTTGCTTATCTTTTCCATTAAATATCAAACCCTTCTTTTTTGAAAAATGTTTCTTTTTGCGTATTTTTGACTTTCCAAATACTCAAAATGAACAAATTTCAAGGTAAATATCACTCTAAAAACGCACTTGCTCAACAGGCAGACGTTCGG
>JAYUIP010000058.1:0-1137 GCA_043765945.1 Arcicella sp. | reverse complement strand
GAGCCTTGCAGAGCCGTTGGAGCGAATAGTAAATTCCAGCAAAAATGGCGTTACCCACAAAGGCAAAAATGACTGCATTGGTATGCAATGCTCGAATCCTTCCGAAGGTAAAATATTGCGTTACGTTGGCGGGAGTCCAAAAAAGTTGAACAGCAATTAATAATCCAACTAACAAACCCACGATGGCAAAGACAATAGAAGCAAGAGCAAAATTTCTTACGGTTTTATTGTCGTATTCAAAATGTTCAACGGTCGTAATGGAGGGCGTTGATGTTATATTTTCAGAAAAAGCTGTCATGGGTATTAATGTTGATTTGGTTTGTCTAATTGTCTCATTTTCATGGCTTTACATCGTCCGCATTCCCTATCGCATTTGCATTTTTTGAGTTCAAAATTGGTTGCAATTTGTGATTGATTTTTCATGATTTTATTGTTTATTTGAAGTATCATCGTCCAATAAAATTCTCATGGCTGGCGTGTGTAAATCATCATTTTGTCCCTTTGACATTGACCAAAAGAAGGCTACTAAGAACCCCAAAGCCATCATTAGACTTATGCCAATCATGAAAAATATAATGTCCATTATGTGGGATAGTTAAGTGTTTTTATGATACAAAATTGAAGGAATTTCAGAGAAGTGAATATGAGAAGAGTCAGAAGAAATCTTGGTGTTTGTCAGATAAAGAACTGACGAAAGTCATGTTTTTAGGAATCTTTAAAATGTCCATTCACTAAATACTTTTTACCTCATATTTTCGTTAATTTTACACAAAAATAAGATACACGAAAAATGAAAACAGCGTTAAATTTTAGTACAATTATGAAGATATTATCTATGTTTTTGTTGTTTGTAATTATTTCTCAAACAGCAACGGCACAGTGGTGGAAAGATACCGAAAAAGCAGAAAAAGAACGCTCGAAAGGGATGCTTCTGCTGACAAGTGAAGTGCAGATTGAGGCAACAAATGCCATTAACCACATGTATAATTATAAGTTTTATGAAGCTGAAAAAGAGTTTACTTACTTGAAAGTTAAATATCCCGACCACCCCCTTCCCGAATTTTTGATGGGTTTGATGGAATGGTGGAAAATAGTCCCAAATACTGAAAACGTGGTTTATGACGAAAAATGTTTGGG
>JAYUIP010000057.1:0-1137 GCA_043765945.1 Arcicella sp. | reverse complement strand
AGTTAATGGAAAATATTGGATGTATTTTGGGGATACCAGTATTTTCTTAGCAACTTCAAAAGATTTGATTCATTGGGAAATTGTGGAAGATGAAACAGGAAAACCAAAACCTATTTTTGGACCACGACCTGATAAATTCGATAGTCGTTTAGTAGAATCTGGACCACCTGCAATCATTACAAAAAAGGGAATTTTGTTACTTTATAATTCCATGAATTTGCACGAAAATGGTTTCGCAGGATTACCCCCAGATGCGTATAGTGCAGGGCAAATTTTGATGGATAAAAACGACCCAACCAAAGTTATTGGAAGAACTGACGAAAATTTCATGAAACCCGAAAAGCCTTATGAACTCACTGGACAAGTAAATCAAGTGGTTTTTATTGAAGGATTGGTTTATTTTAAGAAGAAATATTTTTTGTATTATGGAACGGCAGATTCAAAAATTGCGGTGGCAGTTTGTCAGTTTTAGAAAAGAAAACAATAATATTTCCATTATATTTTATCAAAAAAAGCAGTCTAATTCAAAATCAGACTGCTTTTTTTGATAATTGAACCTATTACTTATTCGGCTGTGGCGTTGTTCTTAAATACGGCTTCACAATCGTAAATCCCTTTGGAAATTTCTCAGCAGCGTCTTCCGTTTTCACGGCTGGCGTAATAATTACATCATCACCATCTTGCCAGTCTGCGGGCGTTGCAACTTGGTAATTTGCCGTTAATTGTAATGAATCAATTACCCGTAAAAGTTCTTGAAAATTACGTCCAGTTGATGCTGGATAGGTTATTGTTAACTTAACTTTTTTGTCTGGTCCAATAATAAATACCGAACGAACGGTTGTTTTTTCAGTTGCATTCGGGTGAATCATGTCATACAAAGTTGCCACATTTCGATTTGAATCAGCAATGATTGGAAAATTCATTTTCACGCCATTAATTTCCTCAATGTCTGGAACCCATTTATTGTGAGAATCTAAATCATCAACAGAAACAGCAATTACTTTTACTCCTTTTTTCTCAAATTCACCCTTCAAGAGTGCAGTTTTACCTAATTCAGTCGTACAAACGGGTGTAAAATCCGCTGGATGACTAAATAACATTCCCCATGAATCGCCTAACCACTCATGAAAATTGATG
>JAYUIP010000056.1:0-1137 GCA_043765945.1 Arcicella sp. | reverse complement strand
CATCATCAGGGGTTAAAGTTTCCCACGCAATCAGCTGATTTCCAGCCGTATCCATAATAAATTTTACGCCACGACTCAACAAATCTTCATTCACATCGGGATTATGAATCATCTCTGAAAGCAAGAAAATTCTTTTATCTTGATTTTCTTCAATCGTTCGATAAGCAATTTCCACTGCATTTTCAACACCGTAGCAAAAGCCAAAATGCCTTGAAATCAAGAATTTGACCGTTCCATAATCAAGAACAGTCGGCGTGAAGTCTTTTTTGAGTTTGTCCTGCACTCGACGGGCTTCTTTGATACCGCCAATGATGCTACTTTTATAGAGGTCGGGTATGTGAAATGCCTTCATTTTCTTCATTTTTTTTCGAGCCTCGTCCACAGAGGGAGCATTCACTCGGGGAACATCCACTCGGGGAGCATCTACTCGAAACCGTTTAATATCAGAAGAACTACTATATACTTCCATTTCTTTAAACAACTTTTTTGATTAACAGTTTTAAAATAGAGATTAAAAAATGTTTTTGTTTTATTTTTTCTAAGAAAATTCTTACAAAAGCATCTAATTATCAATATTATGCTTCAAAATTAGTTGCTATTTTCGTTGAATAGCGATTTTTAACAAAATAAAACATTTATGGCTCATCGTGCAGTACTAAAATACAAAAATTATGATGTTCATTCCATCACCACCGTTTCGCCTTTGGGCAAGGTTAATGCCAACATTGCCACGTGGGTAATGCAAAGTGCCATGCAAGGCAAATTCTTGACGGTTGCTTTATACAAAACAGATTATACCATTCAATTGGTTCGTGAAAGTATGATATTGAATGTCAATCTTTTAGCCCAAGACCAAGGCAAAAAATTGATTCCAAAATTAGGTAGAAAAAGTGGTCTGACTTCTAATAAATTTGTAAACTTACCTTTTGAAATGGACGATAGAGGTTGTCCATATTTAACGGAAGCTATTGGATATATTCAATGCAAATGCGTAGGAAGTATCGAATCTGGTGACCATGAATTATTCGTTTGTGAGGTTTTGAAGCAAGTGACGCTGAACCCTGAGAAGGAAGTTTTAACGAATAATTATTTGCGGGAAAGTGGATTGGTGCGAGGGTAAGTTTAAAATTAACCGCA
>JAYUIP010000055.1:0-1139 GCA_043765945.1 Arcicella sp. | reverse complement strand
CCAATCACCATTTCATCCACTTTTGCCCAAGTGCCTTTTTGATGACGACATTGCGAGTTCAAGATAGTACCATCGGCATATTCAAATTCTACAATATGGTGGTCAAAAATTTCGCCTGTGTCTTTTCCAATTCGAGTTTCACGCCCACCCGTACCACGAGCTTTCACGGGATACCCATTTTTTGCCCAATTGATTACGTCAATATTATGAATGTGTTGTTCGGTAATATGGTCGCCACAAATCCAGTTAAAATAATACCAATTTCGCATTTGATATTCCATTTCGGTTTGTCCCGTAGTACGTGGTTTTGTCCAAACGCCATCATTGTTCCACCAAGCCGAAGCCGATACCACATCGCCCACCATGCCATCTTGAAGGCGTTTCATCAACTCACGGTAAGAGGTTTGATAATGTCTCTGTAAACCCACCACCACATTCAACTTCTTGTCTTTGGCAATCTTAGCCGCTGCCAATACTCGTTGCACACCTGCGGGGTCAGTGGCACAAGGTTTTTCCATAAAAATATGCTTTCCAGCATTCACAGCCGCTTCAAAGTGCATTGGGCGGAAGCCAGGAGGGGTTGTTAAAATGACCACATCCGCCAATGCCATTGCCTTTAAATATCCATCAAAACCAGTGAACTTATGCTCTTCTTTAACCGCAATTTTGGGTTTCAAAGATGCTTGCTCATCGCTTGTTATTTCTTGGTAACAAGAATCTATACGGTCTTTGAAGGCATCTGCCATTGCCACTAATTTTACGTTTTGTTTCGTGCTAAGTGCCTGAACAATTGCACCCGTACCACGTCCACCGCAACCAATGAGTGCGATTTTGATAGTATCGTCTGTACTGTTATTGAACATCGAAGCCTCCGACAAAAACGGAGTAGCGAATAAACCTCCTGCGATGATAGAGGTACTTTTTACGAAATCTCGTCTATTTTGGTTCATGGGGAAAGTATTTTTGAGTATATATTTTCTGAAAATCATTTGTTTACGTATCAAAAATAGCTAAAATAAAAGTAGGATAATTATATTTTGTAACAAATGTGAAACAGATGATTTGAATATTCTCAAAATTTTTTGGCACAAATTTTGGCATACCTCTAAAAAAGATACTACTTTTGTTTTTCAAAATGC
>JAYUIP010000054.1:0-1139 GCA_043765945.1 Arcicella sp. | reverse complement strand
CTGTCGATTTTGTAAACACTAAATTCTCCCTTATTATACTTGGAAGCATAAATTCGTTGAGCCTTCAATTTCTTTTTGGCTTCGGTAGAAAGTTTGGTTTGTCCAAATGTGAAATTGGCGATTAAACAAAGGCAGATGACTGTAAAAATTCTCATATTTTTAATTGTTTTAAATTGGTAATGTAATAATAAACTCTGTCCCTTCGCCTTCCACACTCGTTACGTCAATCGTGCCGCCATGCCCTTTTGTGACAATATCATACGCCAACGAAAGTCCCAAACCTGTGCCTTCACCCGTGGGTTTTGTTGTAAAAAATGGTTGAAAAATTTTGGTTTTCACGGCTTCTGGCATTCCTGTTCCGTTATCCGAAATTTTTATAACTATTTGATTAGCAACATTTTGCGTACGAATAATTACAATCGGTTTAAAACTGTCTCCTGTCTTCTTAATTTCTTTCTCCCTCTTTCCTACTGCATAAAAAGCATTATTTATTAAATTCAATAAAACCCGTCCAAAATCTTGCGTAATTACTTCAGTTTTGGGTAGATTTTCTTCAAAGTTCATCTTGAAATCTGCATTAAAAGTTTTGTCTTTCGCTCGTAAACCATGATAAGAAAGCCTTAGATATTCATCGGCAAGAGCATTTATATCAGTTAATTCTTTCACGCCCGAACTTGTCCGTGAGTGTTCCAACATTCCTTTTACAATTGAACTCGCCCGCTTGCCATGATGACTAATTTTTTCTTGATTTTGGATTAAATCACTCATTAATTCTCTCAATAAATCCTTGTCAATCAGGTCTTTATCTAATTCTTCATTGAGTTCTTGGGCAAGTTCAACACTCATTTCTGAAAAGTTATTGACAAAGTTTAATGGATTCTGAATTTCGTGGGCAATGCCAGCTGTGAGTTCGCCCAAAGATGCCATTTTCTCAGCGTGAATTAGTTGCGTTTGCGTAGTTTTTAGTTCTAAAATGGTCTTTTCAAGGGCTTCTTTTTGTTGGGTGATTTCGGCGGTTCGTTCAATGACTTGACTTTCGAGACTGTTCTTTTTGTCTTCTAAGATTTGTCTTTCTAAATCATCTTTCTGCCTTCTGATTTTTTCCTTTTTATTTTGTTTCTGTACGTAAATCCCAAAAC
>JAYUIP010000053.1:0-1139 GCA_043765945.1 Arcicella sp. | reverse complement strand
CATACGTCTGAAAACCTAAATCACGGGTCACAAATTCAGTCATATCACCGTGCCGAGAACCAAAGAAAAGGAATTTGAACATCTGGACTTCGGTTTGTTTAACAACTTTGACAACAGCCCCCCAACCCCCAGAGGGGGAGTTTTTGAACTCGCCTGACTCGGAGTCGAAAGCTCCTCCTCTGGGGGCGGGGGGAGCTTCGGCTATCCAATCTGTAATTTCTTGCCAATCTGTAATTTGTAAAAGCCAATCCAATACTTCTTCCTTCTTCAAAGATGCCTTTCCACGGGTTTCGAGGTTGAGCATTTTGGCTAATTCAATCAGTTCAGCTTTACTAAAAATATCCAAAACTTCCGCTGCTTCCAAGAGGTGATTTTCGGAAAGTGGTTCAACAAAACCCTTATCAATCAAGCCATTAAGCGATGCTGGAATATTTTCTATTTCGGCATATTTTAATTTCTCCGTTCTAAAAAAAGAACCCGTACGGTTACAAAAACGAATAAAAAGACATTTTTCATCCTCCGTCAAAGCCTCAAAATCTGCGAGGAATTGTTGTTCAGTTTCATTAAGAATATGTTGATATTTCTTCTTAACAAAATCAATGAGATACTGAAAATAAGTCAAGTAATATTTTGGCGGAAGTTCTATTTTTTCTGGGGGCATTTTCTGTGCGAATAATTATTGATGATTTATCAAATTTACCACAGAAAGATGATATTTGAATAGTAAAAGGCAAGGCTACTGTTTATTTTAATTAAGTATTTTTCATCAATTTTTTAAAAATTTGTCTTACCTAAACATTAAATTTTGAAAAACATTCTAAATCCACTAAATTAGAGAAACAAGTAAATTTAAAACCTATGAATTTCAGTTACGATAATTACCAAACCGAAGGATTCTTCGATGAAATGTTTGATGAAAACGGCAAGGTTCGTTTGGGTTATGAGGCATTTAAAGAACGCACTGAGCAACTAAAAACGGAAGAATTTATCCGCAGACACCAAGCTGCCGAACGCTCATTGATGGCAATGGGAATCACCTTCAATGTCTATTCTGAAAATGAAGGAACGGAGCGAATTATGCCCGTCGATATTATCCCAAGAGTCATTGAAGCCGAAGACTGGAAACGAACAGAAAAGGG